>JAHQWZ010000103.1 GCA_029856425.1 Candidatus Thorarchaeota archaeon | reverse complement strand
TGGAGGCGTAGAGCCACAGTATTGCCATATGTTCACCTTGCAAAAAAGCGCATTTACCGTGAGGAGTATGCAGAGCGAGCTTTGGCTGCTATTATGCCACACCTATCAGATGACGAGTTTTTTGTGGCAAAGGCTGTGGGATGGGTCCTCAGGGAGTTGAGCAAGAGAGAACCAGACCTCGTTCGAAGATTCATCGAAGAGAATAGGGCTGAGATGACCAAACTTTCAATAAGAGAAGGAAGTAAGAAGCTGTGATAGGCCTCTCGGAAACTCCGAGTAGATGATATAAGGCAAGGGCTTGTAGGGACAACGGCATGACAGCTAAAATGATGGCATACTGCGGGATTGTCTGCACAGAATGCAATGCATTCCTTGCGACAATGACTGATGACAATGACCTGCGAAAGAAGGTGGCGAACGAGTGGTCCTCACCAGATTGGCCGGTGGAGTCTGCAGATATCAATTGCCGTGGATGCAAATCGACTGGTGGTGTCCATTTTAAGTTCTGTTCGACATGTGGAGTTAGAAACTGTGGAAGTCAACGCAACATAGAAACATGTGCGCATTGCGAAGACTATGGGTGTGACACACTCGAAGAATTCCTCAAAATGACCGGAGAATCATTCAGGGAGAAACTCGAGGGAATTAGAACCAGTCTCTGAACAGGTCTCAAATTACATTAGTTTCGGTTTCCTGTTGAGTTTATCTAACATGGTCATTCACTATACGTGGGAGCATTGAGAATGAAGAGAGCAGGTGTTGCTGACCTCAAACTCCATCCAGGTAAGGCACCTCATTGGCTGGTCAAAAGAATGATGCCTATGGCCAGCGCACTCTGTGAGTTCATTGTGGATGAGTTTGGTACGCTTGAGCTTTTGAGGCGACTCTCAGACCCAGTGTACTTTCAGGCGCTCTCCAATGTCCTGGGATATGATTGGGACAGTTCTGGGTCGACAACGGTGACGTGCGGAGTACTGAAGTCAGTCCTGAGTTGGGAGAAGCATAATATGGTAGGAATTGGAGGCAAAGGTCTTGCATCCAGAAAGGTTCCAGATCAGCTAAGGGCGCTAGAGGACTTCGGGTTGGACGGATACGGGCTCTCAGAGATAAGCAAGGCTGTTGCCAAGGTCGATAGTGCTGCAGTACAGGATGGATATCAGTTGTACCAGCATGTCTTCTTCGTGGACCCTCAGGAGAACTGGACGGTGGTGCAGCAAGGCATGGATAGCAGCTCCAACGACGCACGGAGATACCATTGGATTTCCGAAGAGGTGGACAGCTTCATTGACGAACCTCACACAGGAATGGTCTCGGGGAAGGTAAAGAAGACGACTCTAGACCTAACCTCCAGGTATTCAGAGGATTGTCGGAAGACCACATTAGATATCGTAAAAGAAAACCCACGGAAAGTAAAAAAGCTCTTCGAGGATGTGAAGGCGTATGGTGAAAGCACTCTCATCCCATGGATTGAAGGAAGCAGCCCAGAGATCTCGGTGCCATCCTACAAAGTAATCCCAAACAGAATGGACTGGAATGCTGTTCG
Source organism: Candidatus Thorarchaeota archaeon (assembly GCA_029856425.1). GTDB lineage: Archaea > Asgardarchaeota > Thorarchaeia > Thorarchaeales > Thorarchaeaceae > SMTZ1-83. The sequence continues at coordinate 5,188 of JAHQWZ010000103.1, read as the reverse complement.
CAAAGCCTACGAAGTACAGCCCATAGGCTACGAGGACATGCTCTTCATAGAAGGAATGGGTCCCGCCACGGTGAGAGGACTATCTCTCATCTCAGAGATGATCTATGGTTCAGCACCTTCATGGTCAGACCCGGTACGCATGACCTTTGCATTTGGTGGAAAGGATGGGGTGCCTTATCCAGTCCCTCGTCAAGACTATGATGAGGCAATCAAGTTCATGGAGCAGGCTCTGAATGATGCGAAACTTGGTAGGAGAGATCGAGTTATCGCTCTTAGGAGGTTGAGGAAGTATGCTCCTCCAGTCCTCCGTGCATCGTCACAGTGCAGTTGAAGAAGAAGGTACCAACCGAAGCATAGATTTTGCCGACTTGCATAGCCAAACCCATGATAGAGATTGTTCCCTATAACGAGCTGGTGACCTGTGTCAAGACTGCCTCAGACATGAATGGCAGCGTTGTGATGTGGACGTACGCCTATCTGATTGGAGACACTCTCTTGGATGCTGGATGCCCAAACGCGGCAAAGGAAATAGAGGAATTTGCAGCCAACAATCCAGTCCGACGCATCTTTGTATCACATACTCATGAAGACCATCTCGGTGGGTGTGCAGTCCTCACCCCGAAAGCCGAGATCTACGCAACACCCCCTGTTGCTGAGGCTTTGAGAAGCCCTGAGTCGCTCCCTGACTTTTTTGTTATGGTGTGGGGTCAACCAGAGCCAGTTTCTGAGGTTCTTCCAATGCCTGAGAAATTCGAGATTGGCGAATTGTCACTTGAATTAATGTCACTGCCCGGTCACACAGATCACATGGTAGGATTCTATGAAAGGAAAAGAGGCTGGCTATTCTCTGCGGATGCAGTCCCACTGCCATCAGAGAAGCAACTGGCAATGCCTGATGAAAACGTTACGGAAATGATAGCCACTATGGAGGAGATTCAGACCCTCGAGCTCAACATTCTCTTTGATGGTCATAGGGGACCTGTAGAAGCTCCTCACGAGTACATTCAGAAACGAATTGACTACCTGAAGGAACTGCAAGCCTCCATCAAGGAACTGCATAGCCAGGGGCACACAATACCTGAAATACAGAAAAACCTAGGAATAGAAGGGCCTTGGTATATGGACATGACTGAGGGGCGATTCAGAATAGACCACTTGATTAGATCCCTTATTTTTGACGAAGTTCCCCCAAGCTGATAAGTAATAAGGGTATGATTCGACTAAATTGCGAGAGAGCTGAACAGAAGATGCTTATGGGATTTGTAATAATTGCAGTTATTGTCTTTGTGGCGGCCGCCTCCCCACTCATTTTCCCGAGCATCTATGCTGACACCATTGGCCATTTCTTGGGAGCTAGGCCTGACGATTATGAGGGCTGGACGTACTATGGACAGCTCCTGACTCGACTGAAGGAATATGACTTTGCGCTGTTTGCCTTGAACAGGGCAGTTGCGATTCGGCCTGACTATTCAAAAGCATGGGAAAAGATGGGAGATCTCTTCATGAGGATGGATGAACCGGAAAATGCCAATCAAGCATACAGAATGGCAGAAGAGGAGTAGGCCGCTATCATTCGTCTTTTGGCATCCTTCTTCTTGCATAAAGCTCTTTGTTATTCATCTCTCGACCTGTCACGTCTTCACGGCCAACAGCCCTTAACCTGACGAGGGCATGAGGATATGGGTCAAGAAACTCCTCCTCCACTCCGCGCCGTACGGATGAGTGAATATCATTTAGCCTCTCATAGATTGTCGCTTTCTCTTCCTCTGAGGTGAACCTAGGATCGACCACTACTGCCACATGGAACGAAGCACCTGCATCCCAAAGATATTGAGCAGCGATGAAGGGGAGGTTAAGGAACTCGGGGCAGCAACCAGTCTTGTTCATAAATGGGTCAGGTAGCCCACCGCGAATCGAGAGGCGTACATGTCCAACAGTATCTGCATCCCGTGAGGCATATTGAGCCAGCCTCGATGCCAGATTCTCTTCTGTTCCTATCACTACTCCATTGGTTTCAATAACAAACAAGTCGAACAAATCTGCATCTTGGTGAACAAGCTCTAGGATATCACAGATGTGCTCCGGACAGAGTGTGGGTTCGGCTCCGCTTACTCGGGCACGTTTCAGGTTCTGAACTCTCATTATTTCCCTTAGATTCGAATAGACCTGCGAAGGGGAATAGAAGGACCCATGAATCTCTGGCCAATCCCGACTCCAGTCCACCCAGCAAAATGTGCATCTATAATTGCATCCTACAGAGTAAGCGGTGGCTATACCACCATAGACTCCCACCGCATAGAATCTCGTATACTTCCGCAGATGAATCCCATCTACTACTTTGCAGACAATCTTTCTCGTTGACTCTGTAAGCTTCACTGGATCCATTGGAAAGGGTGGTTCAAGTTCACCATCAGGTCCGAGTTTGGCAAAACGGATAGTCCTTTCATCATGTTGCTTCATGATAATAGACTCCAACGACTAGGTTTCAGTTTCTTTGCGGAGTGACATTCACCTGTCATCGTTTCTTCGACCTTCTTCTATGGTCATCAAACCTATCAGAGAATGATCGACTCGCCTTTTCGCGTTCACGTTCAGCTCTAATTGCTTTCTTCTGACGAGAGCAGTTTATTCTTGCAGCACGACCAAGCTCAGTGACACGTGTTGCTTCCTTGACCTCTCCCTGTTTCTTGTAGAGCTTGCGTGCCTGTTCCCAAGCCTCCGATGCAGCACAAAAGTCATCTAGACGAGCAGATGTTGTTGCCTTTGCGTCAAAGACCTGTGGGTCGTCCTTGACTATTCTCGTGAGCCGATCCCAAGTCTTGCGGGCTTCAGCCCAATCTTCCAAGTCCATCAAGACAAAGCCGAGATTTCGAAGCGCGGAGATATGTTCCTTATTCCGCACTAGAGCTCTTCTAAAATGGGCGGCCGCATCATTCAATCTACCGGCTTTGAACTCCACCATGCCCATTGTATTCTCAACAGAAGCATCACTGGGATCAATCTGCGAGGCTTTCTGAAGAGCCTTCATTGCAGACTTATGCTTGCCATATCTGAGATTCACGTCAGCAAGAACACGCCAGGTTTCTATATCATCTGGAGCAAGTTTGGTGGCCTTCTCGGCTGACTTCACTGCCTCATTCCACCGCTTAATCATCGAGAGCCCTATTGCACGGTGCACCAGCGCCGTGACCTTCTCGGAATCAATTGAGAGAGCATTATCATAGTTCGTGACTGCATCATGAAAGTTGCCTTCCTCCAGCTCGATGTCACCCATACGAATCCAAATCGCCGGTACATCAGTGACCACTTTGCTGATCTTTTCATAGCACGCTAATTCCTCTTTAGTTCGCCCAAGAGATCGCAAAGCCTTGGCTTTGTCCACAAGGGCTTCCATATTACCAGGCGACAGTCGCAGCGCTTTGTCAAAGGACTCCAATGCGCTACCTGCCTTATCATGCCCTAATGCCATGAGTACGCGTCCACGATTCGTATATGCTTCTGCAAGATTCGGGTCCAGACGTATTGCCCTGTCCAAGCAGCGTAATGCTGCCCCGAACTCTGTCTTATTAGCTAATAGAACCCCCCTTACATTCCATGCGGATGCATCATCTGGATTCTCCTCAAGATGCTTCTTTACTGCTTTGAGGGTATCATCCACAGATGGCATCCTAATCGAGATGATATCGATTGAATAGAAGAAAAAGGTTGACCGCTTGGACTCCTATGCCGTCACATATAGATACAGGTTGACCATTTGCAGATGCACCTGGCGGAATAGTTATGATTAAGGAAATTGATGCAGCAATCTTCGACTTAGGCGGAACCCTCTACAGGACAGAGAGAGACCTTGGAGATGTCCATAGAAGGGTCCTTACCAAGGTAGGTCTTGCCGGTCTTGCTGCTATGCCTGACCATGAGCTTGAGGGAGCACAGTCACGGGGCCCGGATGTCTGGCTAGATGAATACATGCTAAAGAAACGAGCCGATAAACACTGGGAGCCATCTAGAGAGGACTGGGTGGAGTACGATAAACGGCTCTTGAAAAGCCTTGGTGCAGAAGGGGATATTGAAAGACTGGCCAACGAGTATCAGACATTGTGGGACGAATGGCTTAGAGTTGATCGATACATACCTCTCGACGGCTGTAGGGAAACACTTGTGGAACTGAAGAATAGAGGCTACAAACTTGGTATGGCATCAAATCGATTTGGAGACCCTAGAACGATCCTCAAGCGTGATGGGAATCTGTCACTCTTCGAATCTGTCGAGTATACAAATGTGCCCGGATATAAGAAACCGTCTCCGTATATGCTTCTCAAGGTGGCTGATGACCTTGGGGTCAATCCCAGAAGATGCGTGTATGTTGGCAATTATGTAAGATATGATGTCGAGGCTGCGATTCGTGGCGAGATGAAACCAATTCTAATCATTATGTGCAATCCTCAAGAAAGAGAAATCGCACCTACTGACACTGCGATTATTGAACACCTTCCAGAACTGCTGGAAGTCCTACCATAATCCTAATGAAAGCAAAGCAACATACGGAGGGCAATGAATCTCAGACTTTGTGGAACATTATTGTCAATCACATTATTGGTTTCAGTAGTGAGTACTCCCCCTGTTTCAGCCCAGAGTAATCACAGTCTTGAGTGGGGAGTGGAGATAGGTGATGAGATAACGTATGTTCTGCAGAGGAAGTTACTGGATGAAACATTCGGATCTTATCTCACTGAATTCATGCCATTCATCGCTGAGGTAGATGAGGGTCAGAAGATCACTGCACGAGTTTCGCACCTCGATCCAATCCCGCCTCTAATCAATGAGTCAAGCCAAATGCCAAGTTCCAATTGTACGTTGATTCGTCAGAACGACTCAGAAGTCATCATGGAGAATATGTTCATGGTTGTTGTACCCATTGGTGACTGGAATATCTCAAGCGAGCTGGGTGGGTTTGCATTCTTTGGAGGAAACTACACCTCAGAGGACCCTAGCAACTTCACAGATTTTGAGGATATTGAATTAGTGGACACTGCTGATAGGTGGGGCACGATAATAGACACCTCATTTGCCTTTGCCATTTTCACTATTACAATCTACATGGAGATGCTCTACGAGAAGGTCAACGGCACGTTGACAAACATGCGAATGAGGGTCAACTTTGCCGGAAATGACATTATTGACCTTGTTT
>JAHQWZ010000102.1 GCA_029856425.1 Candidatus Thorarchaeota archaeon | reverse complement strand
GAAGAATACCATAATTGGTTGATGACAACGTAACGATTAGACTCAGCCCGTCTTGTGACTCATTGCTGGGAATGTCCATTGAGAATTGAAAAGATCCAGTTTGATTGATCCAGATGGTCGTAGGTCCGTGAATATAGTCAACTGCAAGACCAGCATAATTAATTGTAAATAAGGCATTGCCGCTGCAAAACACTGAGCATGTAATGATAGTTGATGAGTTGGCAAACCATCTTTCAAAACTATATGGGCCATTCCTGGGAGATATGAAAGCGACCAGAGGGAGACCATTTCTCTTGACAACGTTGCTCACGAATTCCAATGCAATATCAGTGTTCAGAAGACCTGCACCAACCTCCCAGTTTTCGGATGATAAATACGTAGCACTTGAAGTTAGGACTGCCTTAATCATCCCAGGAGTCCACGACCATTCATTCTCCTGACAGTACTTGATTATAGTTGCTGCGGCTGCAGTCACCATAGGAGCTGCAAAACTAGTTCCAAAGACACCACCAGCTCCATTTACTGAATAGAATCCATATGCCACGATATCAGGTTTAGCTGTCCTATTTCTCAGCGGCCCCCTCCCAGTGAAGTCGTAAGGTTCGCCATGTTCATCGACTGCGCCCACCGCAATGACTTCAGGGTAGACAGCGGGTGATTCAACCGAAGTGCCTGCAATTCCACCCTTTCCATTATTCCCTGCAGCTGCAACAATTACTACGCCCTTCTCAAAAGCCCACTTCACAGCTGCGCGGAGTGTTCCCTGGATGAATGGATATGTCCCGATGCTAAGATTGATTACATCGCATTCTGCTTCTTCAACAGCCCAATATATCGCCGCGACGATGGATTCTACGGTTGCAGTATTATTGCTTGTTACAACTTTCGCATTCGCAATAGCTGCATCTGGTGCGTCACGCGCAATTATTTTCGCAACATATGTCCCATGAGGATTATTTAGGGGCATACTATCCCCTGTTGTATTCAAATTCATTGAATAACCGTAGGATGTGTTGATGAAGCTCCTTTCAAGAACGACTCGAGAAAGCAGAGAATAGTCTTTGTTGATTCCTGAATCAATGATACAAACTCTCACATTCAGGTCAGGGAAATCTGAATTTCTAGGGATTAGTGCTGCTACAGCAAAAGTAGCAACAAAAATGACTGTGATGACTAGAACTGCGGTGCCTCTTCTGAAGCCAGGCTCACCAGTATCATCCACTAATTATCACCATTCACAAGGGTCGTACATGTTGATTTGCCAACTGACTATGGTTATCTCTGCTAAAACCTATTGGATTCAGCAATCACAAAGTCGCATAAGCAAATCCTTATCTCAACTCCTAAGCTGGCTTAGTTGGTGTGCTCTATTTGGCAATCGATGACCCAGATGCTTTTGAAATTCAGGAATTCGCAGGCATTGACATCTTCGAGCCAGGTTCAATAATTGAACGCTATGTCGATTGGAATAGGCTCTTCCACATTCTACTACTTACAGGAGCTGCCTTTGGCATTACAGTAGGTCTGACCGTCATTCTAATGATTCCAATGATTGCAGCTGGCTTCATCATAGTTGATCTTGTTACAGGCAACATCTGGCTTGATCCTCTCGCCATAATAATCACAACATTCGCTGAGATTGGATTCGTCATACCACCAATCTGGTATGCGAGGAAGAATGGTTACAAGCTTAGTACTCTTGGAATCAAAAACATGAAATCGATAAAAGAAGGTCTTTTGGGAATCATCATTGGAGGGGCAATGCTTGTCGCAAATCTTCTTGTGACGCTTTTCATTGGCTTGGTGTTTGATGTGCCTGACTCTAGCGGTGGTTTCTTTGTGGTGGGCAATTTGCTTGAGGTTGCCCTCTGGGTCATCCTCATGTTTGGTGTTGTTGGATTTAGTGAGGAGCTTCTATTCAGGGGTTTCTTGCAGCGAAGAATGGAGATGTACTTCAGCCAGCGGAAGTCAAATCCTGGATTATATGCGTTGATAATCACTAGTTTCATCTTTGCTGCAATTCACTTAGAACTCCTGGGGCTTCCCACTAGATTTGTGCTAGGTCTCATCCTCGGATATCTTGCGCAGAAACGGAACTACTCGATTATGGCTCCAACCATGGCCCATGGATTTAACAACGCTGCAGTTGTGGTTCTTGTATTTCTTGGATTCTAGCAGACACTACGCGAGACTTGTTCTTCTGGCAAAAATCCCCCAGGAAAGAAGAATCATTATTGCAGAGAATAATAGTATCTTAATAATCTCGTTTGTAAACAGAAACAGATTGACACCCTTAAAGGCAGTATCAATCATCATCACTCGACCAAGATTGAGTGGAAACCATTCATCCACGATTCCAACATCAATGAATCCAGTTCCAACAATCATCGAGGCAAATAACAAGAATAAGAAGGACTGGTTTGCCTGCAAGCGTGTAGTAACCAGCGTAGAAATAACAACCCCCATCGCAGAACCAGATAGCGATAAAAGCCAAAGAACTGCATTTAGTGTAAGGTAATCGGTATTTGGCACTATGCCAAACATACCCATCCATAGTATTAGCAAGAATTGAATCTGAATGAGACCGACAGTGAAATATGCCAGTGTCTTGGCAAGAATAGCTTCCATTTTAGTGGCGGGCGTGAGTAGCATTCGATTCAATGGAACATCGCCAACGATGGCCTGAGCTGCCGTGGCAGAAGTTGCTATGAAAACTGCAAAGACAAGCATAAATGCACCAAATGTGGCTGCCGTGTAATTGCCTGTGGGTTCAAACTCCCGAACAGTTTCAACATCTACCTCATGCTTAATCCATCCATGGTCATATCTGAATTCAGCTACTACCCGACTAAATGCACCAAATACTGCAGCTTGGCTCATTATATTCGTGCTAGAGATGTGTATAGAAACGAATGCAGGAATATCACCAGTTATGTTGCCCTCGAATCCATAAGGAATCACAGCATAGGCATCAACGCGATCGTAATATAGCTCGTTAAGAGCCGCTTCCTCACTCTCGAATATTTCTACAATGAAGTCCGGACTGAATTGAAGATACCATGTGAAGTTCTGTGATAAATCCTCAGCTGGAAATGTATTAGTTGGATCCATATCAACTACTCCAAGAACTAGAGCATCCTCAGTTTTTTCGCCAAATTCCGTTGACATGAATCCTGCTTGGCCTGTGTTAATGGCGCCATACATTGTCATCATAATCATGCCGGGCAGAGCGAAAATGAGAAGAAGGGCGAACTTGTCATTGACAATTAGCCTTAGCTCCTTCCGGAACATCGAATAGATGCGCCAGAGCTTCGTGTTCTTCTTCTTTTCCTTCGCGGTCACACGGCTCACCCAAGGTTATAATTCATCAGGAGAATGTCACCTTTTATGCGTTTTCGGCTTGCCTTCATATAAGTTCAAGAACATACGCGGACATTAGGAGATAAAGGATGGATGGCCCTTCTTTACCCCACTCGTCAGATTTCTCAATTACCTGAGCTTTGGTCATTCTAACACCTTTATTGTACAAAGCACCCATGACATTCTGTATGCCTAGATCCCCATATGGAAAAACGGTGAGATCCCCAAACCCGGCAATCAAGGCGGCTTTTATGGTCCACTCCCCAATCCCATGAATTGAACCCAATACCTGCAGATTCTCTGAGAACGACTTGTCTTGCAAGGACTCGAGGTCAAGGTCTCCTGAAGCAACCAAGGAAGACAGACTATGTACGTATTTGGTTCTGTAACCTATGCCAAACTTCCCAAGTCCATCCACTCCACAATTCGCTATTTTCACAGGGGATGGAAAGTCATACAAATCCAAGCCTTGAAAGACGGATTTATTGGACAATCCCAGAATCAGTTTCTTTGTGACAACATTGGCTGAACGATAGGATATCTGCTGCTGAATAATCGATTTAACAAGCGCCTCATAGAATGATTCAGCAACATAAGGACGTATGCCCTTAACGCTTCCAGCAATTTGCCTTAATTTGGGATCGCGTTTCATTTTCGATAAGGCTGAATCCATGATTTTGCGAAGTCCAAGTATTCTCTCTAGAAGCAATCGGACCTCCTTTTCGGCTACATCCTCCACAGGAGTCGATATTTCAAGCCGCTGGCCGGGCGCATTCTGCCTGATAATCAGTGGGAACTCCTTCCCCTTGATTCTAAAAAGACGGCCGAAGTAGTCCGGACCTGTCACCTCTGGAACTGGCTGCACATCAGGGTATATCCAAGAATGAACAGACTTCAAAAGGTCATAATTAATGGGCACATTAATCTCAAGGTGCAAGGTGAATCTACCAACTTCATTGCAGGTCATCTTTTGACTCATAAACAAACCTACTGCTGGAACGTCATCATTATATCAGTATTCGATTTGGAACACTCGAGGCGATTTCAATACGCTCCAGTGATGAGTTGATTCGATTCATAGGTTTGGTCATTGCCACTGCTCTGTTGAATGTAGGACTGTACAATGTCCTGTTTGTATTGGCACCTCTTGCTGCTGGAATAGTATGCGGCTTCTTCATTTTCAGTCCTAAATTGGGCACATTTGGGGGTTTTCTTGGTTCAGCTGTTGCATACATTCCTTTTCTGATTGTACTAGAGTCAATTGAATCCTCAGGAGCAGATTTTCTCTCGCTCATTGTCGCAGCGATGATTCTCTCAATGATTGGTGCAGTAGGCGGATTCATTGGGGGGATAATGGGAGCCAAATCACGAAAGCGAGTGCAGGTATGACTCTAGGTATCGACTATGAGTCTACCGGGTGAATAGTCTGCTGCAAAACCCACAGTGGTCCTGCGAAGGGGGTTCCCAAACATAACCCATTCCGTCGCGGAAAGTCCATTATCTGATGTTATCTCGATGCTTTCACCCATCCTAATTGCGATTAGCTCCTTCTTCACCTCCTCACTCAGATTCTCGTATATTGCTCTGTCAACACCTAGTTTCACCTGTCCAATGAGCTTGTATGTGTCCAGATAGTCAAGGAAACCGAACTTCCAGCCATCTGCATATGCACAGAATTTCCAATTGTCAAAGGGTTCCACATTGTTCATAGTATCTAGCGTTGCACCAATGTAACAGGCGCCCTGATCTAGGAATGCTGTGAGCAATGGACCTTCTTGCGCTGTACTACAAGCCTCGGAAAATATCACAGGATATCCTTCGAAATCAATCGTTGCTGCTTGCTTGTGGTCAAGGATAACTGAGTTATGTGACGCCCATTTCTCTGGAGTACCATGGATTCTGGTATCAAACATGCCATCAGAGAATTGTAGGATGAACTCGCTGACAGACATAAGCTTGAGGTCTTTCTCAGTGAACTGCCTTAACACATCTACTTCGAATCCTAGCAGCCTAAGTGCTTCAACATGTCTAGTAGACCGGCCCGGTTGGGAATCAAAGACGATGGCTATATTGCTGTCAATGATCATAGGATCCATGTGGTATAGGATAGTTTCAGGAGGCCCGTATATCCGACCCACAGGGGTATCGGGGATGTAATCGCCATCTACATCCTGAATAAACCAGTCTGTGAAACCGTAGGTTCCCTGATACTCTATTTGGGTGGCGGGAAGCTCCTTATTGGTGCCTATCAGAAGCACACCCTCATGCTTACCCTGCTCAAAGCAGTTTTGAATAGTCTTGTGTGTCAAGACCCAAGATCTGCCAGGTTCAATAACAAAATCAGCACCAATCTCCTCTGCTTTTGCCTTGTATTTCTCTTCATTATCACTCCCAACTTTCCCGCACACTACGAGCATGTTACTAAGCGTTTCACGAGATATTCTACCAACTTCAAAAGTGAGCTCATCATCAGACCTCTTTCTTTTCCCAATCCGTCTGATTTCATTAATAATTCTTGGACGGCGATGGCGGCGGGGTTGGTTTATGATTGAGTTCATCCTCGCTCACTGCGCAGCTGGACCAGAGAGATAATACCCTTTCTACGGCATCCTCTTGCGGCGAGCCCAGTATATTCTAATACATGTTCGAGCGTGATAGCCATATGGAACGATTCGAAGCTCCACTGGAGGATGGCATATGGCGGACCAGGAAATCAAAGTAATCAGCCTTGATCTAGATGGTGTCTTATTTGATGGCGCAAGCGCTGTTCATCCAATTACTAAAGAGCTTGGAATCGAAGATCAGTTTCTGGCTATTTACGCAAAACAGGGGGAAAATCGACGCTCAATGGCAGAGGCAATTACGAAGGGAGCCAAGATATGGATAGGAGTCCCCACTGATGGCACTTTAGATCCACTTGTTGAGAATTTGCCCCTCATGAAAGGAGCAGAAGAAACAGTTTCATCGCTAAAGGAGTGGGGATACGCTGTAGGCTGCATCTCCAGCGGAGTTAGTCAGTTTTTCATGAAGCCATTTAAGAAACGACTCAAGCTCGACTTTGCCTTTTCCAATGTTCTGGGAGAGAAAAATGGAGTACATGATGGAGGGGTTCATTACATAATGGAAGGCCCGCAGAAAGCTGAACGAATGGCACAGTACTTGCAGGAAAAGGGATTCACCGCAAGGAATTTGGCTAGTGTTGGAGATGGTGAGAATGATATTCCCTTGTTCAGAATGTCAAGCCTCAGCATCGCATTCAATCCGATGACGGAAATTGTCAGCAGATCTGCTAGTTTGACTATCCGGTCTAAGGACCTTAGGGCCATTCTTCCTCATTTCATCCCAGATAGCTAGGAGAGAAGGTTCTTTAGAGTCTCGAAT
>JAHQWZ010000101.1 GCA_029856425.1 Candidatus Thorarchaeota archaeon | reverse complement strand
AAAAACGCAGGATGACTAGGGAATCCTCCACTCGTTGTCGACACATCTTTCTATTCGGACATAATGCCGCTATGCTTTTATCTATTCGAACTTTGATGAGGGATAGCTGGGCAGGATGCTCAGCCTATTGCGACTTTGGTGATTAGATGACATATATCCACATAGGTGACGTGCTTGAAGGAAAGCATGAAGGAGAGAAGGTCATGCTTCGCGGGTGGGTTCATAGAATCCGCAAGCAAAAAAAGATGGTCTTTGTGTTGCTTCGCGATCCATCAGGCGTTGTTCAGATAGTGATAAAGAAGGGTGCCGTAAGCGAAGCAGAGTATGTTGCGGCAACTAGGATGCTGATAGAGTCTCTCGTCACACTGGTGGGTATGGTGAAAGCTGACTCCAGGGCTGAGGGAGGCTATGAGGTACAGGTGGAATCTTTCGACGTTCTCCACTTTGCCGAGGAGTTTCCGATAACTGAAAATCAAAGCATCGAATTCCTGAATGACAATCGACATCTGTGGATGAGATCACGTCTGCTAACTAATACGTTGAAGATTAGAGATGAAGTGTTCAGGTCGGTAAGGGAATACTTCAGGGGTGAAGGCTTCTATGAAACAACTTCTCCCATGTTTGTGTCAACTATGGGCGAAGAAGGTGCAGAGCTTTTCGAGGTGGAATACTTCGGAAGGAAGGTCTATCTAACTCAAACAAGCCAGATGCATCTCGAACCGCAGCTTTATGCAATGGAAAAGGTGTTTATACTCGCCCCATCCTTCAGGGCAGAGAAATCCCGAACACGTCTTCACCTGACTGAATTCTGGCATCTTGAGGCTGAAGAGGCTTGGTGTGATCATGAGTGCAACCTGAAACGACAGGAGGAACTAATCAGTCACATTTGTCAGTCAGTAGCAAAGAATCGAGTAGTTGAACTTGAAGAATTAGGAATTGATAGGGAGCGACTCCTTTCAGTGGAGCCGCCATTCGAGAGAATGACCTACAGCGACGCTATTGAGTACTGCCAGATGAAGGGGCTTGATATCAACTGGGGTGAGGATATTCGAACTGAAGCTGAGCACATTCTTACAGATGATCGTGATTCATTTCTATTCATAGAATATTATCCCAAAGGGATCAAATCATTCTATATGAAGCATAACGAAATGGATCCTCGTACATACAAGAATAATGACCTTCTAGCTCCTGAGGGCTACGGAGAAATGATCGGTGGCAGTGAACGTGAAACAGATGCTCAGAAGCTGATTGACAATCTTGTTAGAATAGGGGATGACCCTAAGAAGTACGAGTGGTATATCGACATAAGACGGTATGGAAGTGTTCAGCATTCGGGTTTTGGAGTTGGCATAGACCGATTAATCAGATGGATGCTGAAGCTTGAACACATCAGGGATGCAATTCCCTTCCCTCGAACTGTTAGTAGGATTTATCCGTAGTTTTCATTATTCAGCAAGCTTCAGATCATCCGCTATATCAACCGTCAATGCTCTACGGACCACAGCTCGAGTCACCATGAATGAGAAGATAAAACCCGTGCCCACAACCATTGCCAGGAGTCCGTATGGCACCGCTAGGGTGAGCGGAAGGAGTTCCCAAGAAACCCCTGCTGAAAGCCCCAGATACATCACTGGCATCTGCAGCATAATGACAGTGACTAAGAAACCGACAACGACCCCGGTTAGAAAGCCGAAAGCTGTCCCCAGTAGGCTGTCCAGAAGCACAGCCGTTTCTATAGAGTTTGGATCCGCTCCGAGAGCTCGCATTAGAGAGAAGTGCCTTCGCAGATTTCGAATCTTTACTGTAATGACTATTGTAACTCCCGCGGTCAAATATATAATTGAGAAGGCAACATTCAATGTATACGCTCCATAGATTGATTGACCAGCTCTTGAATCCAGAATCGAATCAATGTCATCGTACGGTGTTTCTAAACTTGTGAAGCTCGATGGTGCGATACTCATTATATCCTCCATCACTCGAGTGTAATTCGCTCCGTCTTCGAGACTAACGTATAACTTGGTAATCCTCTGAGAATTGGTAATGTTATGCAATTCCTCGATGTCCATGACAAAGAAGGCATGTCCTCCTCTCTCACCTGGAAAATACGTTTCTGCATAGAAGTTGGTGTATCCATAGGTGGATGCTCGGTAGCCTCCAGGATCATTAGCCATTACATCCACAATGCTACAATTCACGTAGTGTGTTTCATTTTGTTCCCAAAGTCTTAGGGTTATGAAGTCATTGTAGACCGGAGTCCTTTCGCCAAACGGTCCTGTTTGATAGTCGATTATGGGTTTGAAGGATCCTATAACTTTGCTAGAGTCTCCCTTGATAATTGAAAGTGCGTTTTCTGGAGTTTCATAATATGTTGAGTATGGTAGGATGAAAGCTGAATCGAGCCAATTGTCAAGCTGCACTCCATAGACAGTCACACTACGGTTTGTCTGCCAGACACTCCCATACCACTCAATCCAAAATTGGGCAGAGGTTGTGATCTTAAGCATGCCTGCTGCGTGAGCTACTCCCTCCACCTGTGCTATGGTTTCTACAAGATCCAATGTGACATTGGACTGAGATGGATTTACGATGGCGACAACATCCGCACCTGTTTGGAATAGAAAGAGCTCCTTCATATGCGCACTGCCTGTGGTCGCAGCGAGAGATGAGAAGACACTCGCTGTAAATACAAGCCCGATGAACATAAGGGAGTATGCCTCGGCCTTGCGGTGTGCCTTACCAGTTCTTCCAAGGATGCGAGCGCCAATCATGATTGAAGGTCTTTGCATATGAGAGAGTATCCCTGATTTCAGATAGGCTCCAGGACGTGCCAACAGCATACTCAATCCTGCGACAAATACTGTCACGAGAATAATCAATGTTAATGCAAAGAGCATGGAGCCAAGCATACTAAGAGTAGCTGATTGAAGAATTTCAAGAATGGGAATCAAAAGAAGTCCTGATAGACTGACACCAGCTAGAAGAACGAGAGGGTTTACCATCTTTTCCACTTCAAGAAGCACATTTCTATCAAGCTGACCATGAGCTTCAGAAGGAGTCATAAGAAGTGCTCCAAGTGCTGATGGCACGCCCACTGCAAGTCCTACAATGAATGAATACAAGAAAAGCGAGACAATGGATAATGGGAGTGGAGCTATATGATAGCTCGCTAATTGAGTGACATCAAATACCATGAACTCACGAATTATCCCAGATAGATATGCAGAGACGCAACCAGTTACCACTGCACCAATGCTTCCAATTATTCCTGTTGTTACAACCACACTTAGAACCCATGAAAAGGCCTGCACACCGCTTGCGCCGCGCGTTTTTAGGGTACCAACATTCTTCCTCCGCTGGTCGGCGAGAAGCTGTCCATTATAGTAGACAAGCATCAGTCCCATTATAACACTCGGAATCGCAAATGCGAGTGCTATCACCCTCATACTGCTAGCCCATGCCGAATACTCGCCTACTACATCCACTATCGCGAAATCACTCACTGATGCAATTGGCAAGATTCTCTGTTCGATTCTCTTTTCGATATTTGTGAGTAGAGATGTCATAGAATTGGGATCAGTTCGAGAAAGCGCGGTCTTATCGAATCTAATCCACAATCTATCCTGAATGCTGTTGATTCCTTCATGCGGAAGGTCTAGAAATGCGTTCCAAAGCGCGTCACGTGAGGCAATCACATAGAGGATGGAGAATGCATTTGCTCTTGGTGAGGATTTGTATTGAAAAAGCTCTGAGTCAAAGACTTCAGCGATTACAAGAGATTGCTCGATTATTGTCAAATTGCCAAGGTCATCGTAAAATGGCACCGAAATTGTGAAGTTCTCACCAATCTTCAAATCATACTCAACCAACAAATATTGGGAGATATAGCAGTTGGTTTCATTTAATATGTCTCGATTCTCGTTGAGTTCAATAGCATCCCTGAAGTTAACGAAGAACCCGCTATCGACCCCAAGAATGACACGCTCTCGGAAGTCTGGATTAGTTTCATTCTTATCATAAGAATGAAGTACTGACAGACTTGCCGCGCTTTCCACTCCTTCTTGATTCTCAGCGAGTTCTTTGAAGTCATTTAGTGATGATTCATTTTGCTGGTAGAATGATGAATGGCAAAGAATCTCCATATCTACGCATATCTCCTCAGACATCTCATCCAATACATCAGGCCCCGCACTGTCTAAATAGAAAACTACACCGCCAACTACTCCTGTTGATAATGAGAAAATGAGAAGAGTCACCAAGACTTCTGGAGCTTGGGAGGTTAGACGTGAGAGTAGGTACATTATTCTAGCACCTCCTGAATCATGGATTTGGTCCATTGGGGCTCCAGTGATTCAAAGCTACTGTATCTTATGCCTCGCAGGAACGTTAGACTCGAAACCGTTAGGACAGCAAGAACGAGGATTAATACGAAAGGCAGTGTGAATGATAGAAATGGGTCCACAAAAATCAGAACTGGGTAGACTAGTAGCCAAATCCTGTACTTACTATATGCTCTCTCAAGAGCGTTGGCAATGAATAAAGGACCATAGAGAAGAAAAACAAGCAGACTTATGATGACCAGGACCAGAGCCTCAGCTAAATGAATGAGGGTTAGTTGGGTGACTTCAGCACCCATTGATCTGAGAATGGCGGTCTGGCGCCTTGTTCTTCTATTGCTGCTCACTCCATATAGCAGGACCCCTCCTACAACTAAAGGGAATGTCAATAATGTCACGAGACTGTCAACAGCACGATCACTCAGATATGGTGCCTGCAGCAGATAGTATTCAAGCGCACCTCCCGCTGAAGCTTTGCGTCCCATATATGCAATCTCTAATCCAATCTCGTCAATAATATCATCCAGCAGCTCTTTGCTATTGGTTGCAGTAGTGGATTTTATGCAGTAGTATGTATCCGCTTTGTCGAGAAGGTTGATTAAGGAACTCATGTAGTTGTAGTTGAGCCAGATTCTCGAAATTCCAACCCTAGTCCAATCGCGGGCATCATCAGGTATCAAAGGAGATGAAAGCGCAGGAACTATGTCAATGATTGTGAATGCTGCAGAGGTTTCAGTGTCACCAAGTGCGAACCCACGTAATTCGTCACCAATCTCAAGCTCGTATGCTTCTGCCAAGTTTTCAGTGATGATAGCACCAGTGGGATTGGTTTCAAGTTCTTGAAGCGATTCAGTAAGATATGATTCAGCAAGGCTTGCCCCCAAATGATCATAGCCTACTCTAGAATACTCATCGGGCTGTATCGCAGCAAATGCAATCCTGCCCTGTCTGCCATCCGAGAGGTACATATTTCCAACGCTGACAAAGGATGATGCTTCATAATTGATGTGACTCTTGGCATAGTTGTCGAGACTCTCCCATCGGTAATTCAGGATGTCACTTAACAGAATAGTGATGTCACCCCCAATTGCAAATCTGGCATGGTTGAGTTCAGTTTCAGGCAAGGATGATGAATGCACTGCACTGTTTATAGAGATGCACATTGCGAGGACAATCATCATCAGGACTGGTCCTGCGATCCTTGCATCCTTCGCAGCTCTTCTCCCTCCAATTAGAAATGTCAATCCTCCACCCATCTTCGATACTAAGGACATTAAACTCTCGCCAAGCTTCCCCATTATCTTCGTAGCTAGACTAGCTACACCAATAAATAGTGGATATGGCAAGACATGCTGGATTAGAATCAGGTTGGGATTCTCCTGTACAGATGTTCCACCTAGGTATATAGCTGCGAGGAAGAGGACTGAGAGTATGATAAGGACTGCATCCCATTTGATAAGGCGGAGCCCACGATTGAGCTTTGCTAGCCTTCCAGGCTCTTGTTCATCAGAATCCTCCTGCCTCTGAAAGGGAGCACTAGCAATATATCCCAATAATGGCATGATGATTGCAGCTAGAGCAGCGTAAGTAACAGTTTGAGCTGAGATGAACAATGGTGCTTCTATCATTGATAGCAGCTCAAACACCAAAAAACCAATCGAAGCATACGGGATTCGACTGACAAGAATACTAGTTACAAATGCAAGGAAAACAGCAATGACTGATAGTCCTACTAGTTCTCTCAGAAGAAAGGCGTGAATTTGACGATTCGAAGCCCCCCTTGCTCGATGAATCCATACTTCATCTCTTCTTTCATCAACATTGAATCGTGCACTTAGAATGAGCAGAAGTCCGCCCAGAAGGATACAGGCCTGTGCACGAATTAGCTGAGAACCTCTCTCCTCGGCGAGCCAGTCCATATAATCCTCCACACCATTTGCCAAGTCATCCGAGACGTAGAATTGAGGTACTGACATCAACTCTGGATAGCCAGGGCATAGACTAACAAGATTCCTCTCAATGACTCGAAGGCGTTGAAGAATCCCGTGAGGATCGAAGGGGGATAGAATGCTTCTATCAATCTCTATATTCACTCGATATTCCATGTCATCAGGATTGAGAAGTTCTGGTAGAACAATGCAAATCGAATTGTAGTAATAGTCGAATATCTCATTGCCTGTTTGCTGAATATAAATCCCACAAACATAGACGGGACGTTTCCCAACGTTGAGTTCAATTGAGTAGTTCATCAAATCGCCTATGACTACGTCTGCGTATTCAGCGATACTAACCGGCAAAGCAATCTCAGTTTCAGTAATTGGCAGTCTACCCTCAAGAAATGTAAACACCGTTGGAAATGCCTCCATGAACTCTTCAGAAATCGCATAGCTCTGACCTGTCACCAAGAAATCAGGAAAGAGCCCTCCATGATAGATCTCGTTT
>JAHQWZ010000100.1 GCA_029856425.1 Candidatus Thorarchaeota archaeon | reverse complement strand
ATGAGTGAGAGATACACTGAACGAAGAAATGGCAAGGAGGTTCCTGAAGCATACTCCTGCCCAGTCCTATCGAAGAGTGGGCGGCCTATGATGACTGACATTCGTGTCTCATTGGTTAGAGCTTCTGATGGTTCGATGAAGACACTCGTGCATATTCTGGATATTACTGACAGACGAAGGGAACAAGAGGCACTGGCCGAGACCGAGGAGCGATATCGAGTTCTTATCGAAACCATGAATGATGGACTTGCCATTGACGATGACAAAGCTCGGATTGTATATGCCAATGAGGCCTTCTGTGATATGCTGGGTAGAACGCAGAAGGAGGTATTAGGCCAAGAATGGGTTCAATTTGTCAAAGACCGTGACCCAGAATGGGCTAAAGCGAAGATTGAGGAACGGCGAGCCGGGAAACCTGCTCGCTATGAGCTTGAGTGGGTAAGGAAGGATGGGGAGATAGTTCCAACCATCATTTCCGCCACTCCATTAACAGATCCTGAAGGGAAATTTGATGGAACTTTCGCAGTCGTTACTGAGATATCTGCTCAGAAGGAAGCTGAAGATACAATCCAGTTTTACCTCGATCTACTCACTCATGATGTTGCAAACCAACTTCAGGTTATTATTACAGCTTCGGGTCTTCTTGACGTTGATTTGCCACGATCCTATCTTCTTGACGCCCAAAACGACATTCTGGATGCTGTTGAAAGATGTAATAGGCTCATCACAAAGGTGAAGCGTGCTGGAGAATTCCGAAGACTTCCAACAGCCAAGATTGAACTCACTGGAATTCTAGATGAGAAGATCAACGTACTAGCAAGAGTATATGGTGCAACGGTCTTCTTGGAGGATATCGAGCCACCTGTCTATGTGCGAGCTGATACCCTACTTGGAGAACTTGTATGGAATCTTCTTGAGAATGCAGCCCGTCACAATCCAAAGGAAAAGCCTCGAATTTGGGTTTCTGGAAGCAGGGAAAAGGGTATGTACAAGTTGTCAGTGTCAGATGACGGTCCTGGTATAAGCAGTGCTAGAAAGAAGACGATATTTGACAAGCGCCAGCATTCAGGAGGAGTTGGACTTACTCTGGTTGCACAGATGGCACGGAAATATGGCGGAGCAATTGAAATCCAAGATCGCGTTAAAGGCAAACCCAGTCATGGTGTTAAGTTCATCCTCTCTTTGCATGAACTAGGATTATAAGTCCGCTAGCTGACTCGACGTTTTATTCTGTTATAGAGTGACTCGTAGAACTCCTTCTTTTTTATGTCCTTATTGACCTCAAAGAAATTCGTTCTGATTCGGTACAGCTTCCTTTTCAGTTCCTGATATTTTCTGAGTCTGCCGCGATACACATTCTTCTCAAAAACATCTGCCACTGCCTCCGGAAAGTCATCGATATACTGACATTGCTGCAGTTGTATATGGAAGAGCGTGCTCTGGATGATTGCGTTTCTGTTGATACTCCGACTCGCCAATGCACTGTCCCCTTTTATGATGACCTAATAGTTCCTCTTAAAGATTATAGTAATGTCCTTCGAGATTTCGAGCTAATATGCTCTAATTCGAACAGTCTAACTAGAAAAGAGCATGCATTATTTCACGAATACTCGCTTGTCTATATGGAAAGTTATATCCCTCATTCGCAATCTCACTACTGAGGCTGGGCAATTCTTATGCGTATCGCTTCAATAATAGACATCAGCTTGGTAGATGTGCCAGGGATTCCTGTTACCGTCATATTCACAGGCGGCTGCAACTTCGATTGTCCTTATTGTCAGAACGCAGATATTATTCCTCGCAGTTCTGGAACGGAAATGCCCATCGATGGGATAGTCCAGAAGTGCGCAGGGAACCTTGTGGATGGCTTCTGCATAACAGGAGGGGAGCCAACAATTCACCATGATTTGCCCGACTTGCTAAGGGCTCTACAATCCCTTGATTTGCATATCAATCTAAACACTCAGGGTTCAGTACCCTCTGTTCTTAAGAAGTCCCTTCCCTTTCTGGACTCAGTTTGGTTTGACATCAAGGCACCACCACAGATCTATACCCGCGTCAGTAGAACCTCGACAAATCCTTGGAATCAGATTGCCGAATCAATGAAGCTCTTGATTTCTTCAGATGTAGAATTCTGGCCTAGGACTACATTTACAACGAGCCTGCTCTCTGCAGATGACATTACTTCAATTATGCAGGTTCTTGATGGAATGGGCTTTCGCGGCACATATGTCGTTCAAAACTATGTGGCTTCAGCAGGCGTCCGGGATTCCGAAAAGGCGAATCTAATAGTTCCAGAAATATCTGAGATTGAGAGTGCTAAAGAAGAAGCACCTGACGGAATTAGAATTAGATTCGAGTGGCGATGAACCTCGAAGGCTGGTTTCCAATAACAAACACACAGACAAGCTTTTAAACGCCGCTCAAGTGATTTTAGTTTAACCCAGCCGATTTGGGTCTTACATAATTGGAGTGTTATCATAGCATGTTTGGTCCCACACAGAGTATGGGCTACGACCGCGCAATTACAGTGTTCAGCCCTGAAGGCCGCCTATATCAGGTCGAATATGCAACAGAGGCTGTCCGCCATGGCCCTCTTGCCGTTGGAGTCAAGGCTGAAGACGGTGTTGTGCTTGCTGGAGAGAAGCGTTCTCCACATGTACTAGTTGATCTTGATACACTAAAGAAGATTCTACTCATCGATGACCATGTAGGGACGGCTATTGCTGGATTGCATGCTGATGCTCGCAAGCTAATCGACCAGGCGAGAGTACAAGCTCAGATCAATCGTCTGAGCTATGATGAACCAATCTCAATTCAATCGCTTGTTGTCAATATATGTGACACAAAACAGATGCACACTCAATATGGTGGAGTTCGTCCTTTTGGTGTGTCTCTTCTTGTTGGCGGTGTCGACCATGATGGTCCTCAGCTCTATACGACGGATCCATCTGGCTCCTTCTGGGGTTGGAAAGCTGCCGCCATTGGGAGAGAGGCTGATGATGTTCGTGCTTTCTTTGAGGAGAAACTTGGGGAAGCAGAATATGAAAAACTGGATCTTACAAAAGCTACAGAGCTCGCACTCAAAGGTCTCATGAAGAGTGGTGAAATAGCAGGATTGGAACCTAAGGAGAGAGCCAAAAAGGTCGAGATTGGAAGGATCGATATCAAGGAACGAATTTTCAGACCTCTGAAACTGGAAGAGGTCGAAGCAGCTCTCGAATCCATTGGACCCGTAGAGTAGTTTTCATTTGGCTTCAGCCTAGACTCTAGTCTGTTCGATCAGTCTGTCAACTATGAGTGCCGCAATATTTCTACCAGTCACTCGAGATAAAGCACTCCATGACGGCGCTGCGTTTGCCTCTATAACGCACGGGCCATTGGGTGATTCGAGAATGTCCACTCCCGTATAGTCCAGCTTCAGAGTTTCTGCGGTCTTAATCGCACACTCAGTGTATTCAGTGTCAAGCTCAGCAGCTTCTGCGTGCCCGCCCCCATGAATATTGGTCCTCCATTCATCTTCATGGCCTTCAGGCAGATATCTATACATTGCTCCTACCATTTGGTTTCCAATTACAAACGCTCTAATGTCACGATTAGGTTTCTCTATCATCTCCTGCACATAGAGCACCTGTCCCAATTGATGGATGAATTTCATTGCCCGATAGTTCAATTCCTTATTCTGAGCCCGAATTGACCCAAGACCTCTTGCCCCGATTAGGGGCTTGATGACGACATCTCCAACCTCATCAGCAAAGTCAATTGCGGCCTCCAAATTCTCTCCGATGAATGTTCTAGGGACTTGGATTCCTGCTTTGTGAAGTGCGGTCAACGTTGCATACTTGTCCTTTGCCCTTCGGAATGAATATGCGGGATTCATGACGTAGATGCCAGCATCCTCAAAGTGCTCAAGCAAGCTTATTCTGAATGTGATTTGGTCTCCGTTTCCGAAACCAACTGTTCTCACCATCACTCCATCCATAATGGAGATATCCTCATCATCTAGGTGTGTAAACCTATGAGGTAGCTCTGCAGCTACATCTGGCAATCTAAATGGCTTCGGGATGTGACCTTTTGCTTTGATAGCTTCCATTAGACTTGCAGTAGCCCAATTGTTCACATTCTCGTGATAGATAACTCCGAACAGAGCCACGATGATTCACTCCCTCTGGAGAGTCTATTTGGCCTGAAGCCACTTCTCAATAAAAAGATGAACCTAGCCTCATTTGGACAATGCTAAGTGCTGAGAAAAGAGTCAATCCACTATGTGTTTGCCGGGCATTTCTAGAATGCAGATGATTGAGGTTGACCGGATTATAGTCAACGAATTGAAGGTTCCAATTGAACTGATGATGGAACATGCGGGACTCTCCCTAGCAAGGCTTGCAGTTGCTCTTTCAAATCGCAAGAATCCTGAATTCTGCATAATCGCTGGTTCCGGGAATAATGGTGGAGGAGGGCTTGCGGCTGCATGGAGGATGGCGAATTGGGATTATGATGTAACAGTCATTATCCCAAAAGGATTCCCTTCTCTACGTGAAGTCCCAATGGCTCAGCTAATTAGACTACAATCAATGGGCATAGATGCTGAAGATATTATGCCTCGGAGCTTTCCAGAAAACGTTACAATTCTTGACGCATTCATTGGTTATGGCAACAGAAAAAGGGATGATGCCATTGCGTCACTCGTTTTTAATTCAATTAGAAGCCATAAACGGGTCATATCATTGGATGCCCCATCAGGTCTGGATGTTACAACTGGTGTGAGTTACAATGGTATCCATCCGATTGCCACTATGACGCTTGCATTTGTCAAAATCGGACTACTGAAGGCCTCACCCCACGAAGTTGGCGAGCTCTACATTTGTGATATCGGTGTCCCTGCAGAAATCTATCTCAATCGATTGGGAATCGACTGGTCTTCACCATTTGATGCAACTGCCATTGATAACCTGAGTGATGCCTTCGCCGCCGATCCGTTGAACAAGGTGCAACTATCACATTCTGAGAATTGCCAATGTTGGAATGTGTGAAGAAAGAAATAGCACTCTAATCTCCAAACACACATTTTGATGCCGCTATCATGTCCTCATAGATGGCGATGTCCTGCAGAAATGAATTCAGCTTGAATACTGGCACAATCGGGACCCCGCCATGAAATACAACTTCTTCTACCATCCATGTTATAAGAATTGGTTTGAGGGAGTAAGTACCATTGGGTATGGTTCCCATTCTTTCAGACAAACGTGGCATTATTATGCAGAGTCTTTTGGTTCGTTCCTTCTGCTTCTCAGCTGCTGGCTTCAATGCAGATGATTTCCCTGTCCTAACTCCCCACATTTTTGTGTCTACGGCAACAATGCTATTTCCCTTAATTCCAATGACATCAATCTCCAACCCCCTGGCCTCAGGGGTTCCGCGCTTTCTGAAGCTCTCAACACATTTGTAGTGATTTTCTATCAAGATATTCGCAACAAAGCATTCGAAATCTTTCCAAGTCAGAAAATTGACAACATCCTCTATCTCCGCTCCCCTGGAGACTGCGCGGAGTGCAACGTTGATGCGCATTGACCGATTTATCTCCCAAAAGCCCGACTCCTGTTTCTGCGCCCCCAATATTTCCAGGGCTTTATCTAGCCTGCCCTCAATCTCTTTCAGGCAATTATCTTCTTTTGACTCTCGAAGTATTGTCATCAAATCATCAAGAGCAATCTCTGACATGATATCACCACGTAGCTCACGCTAGTTTATAACCTCAGTTGATGACAGACTTGCGGGATGAACAAATGTCAGAAACCGCGGAAGGTTGGCGTACAGTCCTAGGTGCCTTTGACAGTTGGATCTACTATGAGAGCTCGGAATTCGGACCTTGGACTGGCTATTTCTCTCTTGAGAATCTCAGAGGACTCACGTCTGAGGAACGTCTTGGTTGGATGTATTCAATGTATGATGAGATAATTCCAGGTCGCGTTGAAAAGGCAAAAGAAACAGGCGTGGCATTGGAAGACTTCATGCCCTATATGCCGGACCACGACGCAAGAGAAGTTGTTCAATCAATGATTGACTTGAGTGATGTCATCAGAGGCGCAATGCTTCACATGAGTGATGTTGTCCATACCATGATGGACGAGTACAAGACAAGTGGCTTGGAAGAGATTGTGCCCTACCTTACCTCTTTAGCTGACATAGAAGAAGACATTCGCCATCATATGAGTCTGTATAGTCAGGGATTTGCCAAACTTGGGTCTCTAGGACTGGAAATACCTGATGAAATGATATAAATCCCTCACCCTCTATTCAGGAACGCACTACTGCAAACGCTTAAGTAGAAATAACAAGAGCGAGAATTTGACCCCTTATACGAGGTGAAAAGCGAAATGGGTGTTGAAACAACGACCACCGCCCATCGATGTCGGGTCGTACAGGCTAGAGGTGAGTGCCAAATTCGCCAAAGAGGTGAATGTATTCTCTAGTGCCAATCAGGTATACCAAGAGAGCCACGAACCTTTCGCCAAGCCTTCTTTTGAAAGCCTTGCTACATCATTCCTATCTCTAGCGGATATGAGAATGAGCGAAACTCAGAAGTTTGTTCTGAGAGTTAGTGCACAGCTGCTAAGGCATTATGACCTGACTGTGACAGCGTTAGCAGACCTGGTGTCACGCAAGACCTCAGTAGCCTATAGTACGGTGAAGTGGAATTTGCGTTGCCTAATGGACTTGGGTTTGCTATCGGGTGGTGATTTGGAAAACAGAGGACAACTGGCAAAGCTCACAGCTACAGCAGTGATGCTGGCTAACTTCCTCGAAGAACAGTGTAGTGATTGAGATGCGGGATCACTGACGAAGTGATCCCTTCTCTCTTTCTCCTTTTTTTTTCTGCT
>JAHQWZ010000099.1 GCA_029856425.1 Candidatus Thorarchaeota archaeon | reverse complement strand
CAGAGTTGAACAGAAAACATTGGAAATTGGAACTGCCAAGATTGGAGGAACTCCAGGACTCGTCCCCACAGCAATGGTGGGCTCAATATTCTACTCAAAAGATAAGCTTGTTCGTGATGCCACAAGGGGAAACATAGACAAGGCAGGCACTGAAGCAATGCTAGGTCAGCTAGCGGAGATTTCAGAAAGAACGGCACTACCAAGCGTTCTTGATGTGGTTGCATCATCTCCCGAGGCAATAGAGAAGTACCTTCGATTCTTGGCAGATATGACTGACATGCCGCTGCTCATCGATGGTTCCGGTTCCTTAGACGTAAATGTTGCAGGGCTTGAAGTAGCAAAGGATGCAGGTATACTTGATCGTGTTGCTCTCAACTCGATAACACCCGATGACGGTAAAGAGCTCTTCTCCAAGATTGAGGAGGTTGGTCTAAAGAATGCTGTTGTCTTAACATTCTCAAACGAAGCGATGACATCAGCATCAAAGAGAGCAAGCCTAGCTGAGGAACTGTATGCCAAGGCAGCTAATGCTGGTGTGAATAACATCCTCTTCGATACTGGTGTAGTGGATCTACCAACTCTAGGACTGGCATGCCGAGCGCTCATGATGATAAAGGACAAGTTTGGACTTCCTGTGGGATGTGGAGCCCATAATGCTGTAGCTATGTGGAAGGGCCTCAAGTCTAAATTCGGGGAGAAGGCAAAGACTCCAGCATTCGTGGGATCAAATCTGATGCCAGTTGCCTTAGGTGCTGATTTCGTTCTATATGGACCTATAAGGCACGCCCCCGTTGTATTTCCTTCAGTCGCTATGATAGATGTAGCATTGTCAGGGAGTTTGATTGAAGAACGCATTAGGCCGGAACGACCGCATCCAAGATACCTGATAGGATAGGAGATTCATTTGCCAAAGAAGCTTGCTGTTTTTGAGCCCTCAGGACTTCGAATAAAAATAGATGCATCGAATACCATCTTGGATGCTGCACGCGAGTTGGGATTGCAGATATCTTCAGAGTGCGCTGGGCGCGGCATATGTGGGAAATGCTTTGTGACAGTGGAACCAGCTGCAAATCCATCAGAAGCTGATATTACTCATCTTTCAGAGATTGACAGATTGCGTGGTATTCGACTTGCTTGTCAACATGAATTACAGACAGACACAAGAGTTGTGATTCCGCAAGCGGCTCAAGCCAAGATACTCATGGGCGGAACGGCTAGTTCAATGGAATGGAATATTGACCAGGATCTTACAGGCCAGAAAGGCATAGCTATTGACTTGGGCACTACAACAATCGTTGCCTACCTCTTGGATATGGAGAATGGAATCCAGATTGGACAGGCCGCTTCTCTGAACCCCCAAATTATCTACGGCGAGGATGTAATGTCTCGAATAGCTCATGCACAGAAAGAAGAGGAAGGGAAGAGGACACTCAAGGATATTGTGCTACGCAAGTTGGACGAACTCATTAAGGATTTAGCATCCTCAGCCAATATTAGCTTTCAAGAAATTACAAGGCTTTCAATTGTAGGAAATCCTGCAATGCATCACCTATTATTGGGATTGGATACACACTCATTAGGAAGGTCGCCGTATGAGCCAGTTATCCGTGATGCCCTGAACCTGAAAAGCGAGGGGATGGGACTCACCACTGCTCGTGATGCTAGTGCGTACTTCGCTCCAAACATCGCAGGTTTTGTCGGGGGGGATACTGCAGCCTTCATTTTGTCACAACGATTAGATATGACTGACCAGATTGTACTTGGTATTGATATTGGGACCAATGGGGAGATAGTTCTTTCAGTGCGAGGTGATCTGTTCTGCTGCTCTGCTGCCGCAGGATCAGCCTTTGAGGGTGCTACAATAAAACATGGAATGAGAGGGCAAGAAGGAGCGATAGAACACGTCTCAATCCCGAATCCTGATGAAGCGCCCAAGATTTACGTCATAGGTAACGTAGTCCCTAGGGGCTTGTGTGGCTCAGCTATTGTGGATATTGTTGCACAGCTAAAAGCTTCTGGTATTGTAGAAGTAGGAGGCCAGATGCAAGGCTCAACAAGAGTGGTTGAAACCGATGAAGGCAGAGCCTATTTAATTACCGATCCAGATGAGAACGGTGCGGACCGGAGAATAGTCTTCACTCAAAAGGACGTTAGACAGGTGCAACTGGCTAAGGGGGCCATTCTTGCCGGAGCTAGCATATTGATGGAATCAGCAGGCATTGGGGTTTCCGACATTGATATGTTGTTGCTGGCCGGTGCTTTTGGGACCTACATCGATCCAAGAAATGCCCTGGCCATCGGACTTCTACCTCCAATTGACCAAGAAAGAGTAATTCCCGTTGGAAATGCAGCTGGAGAAGGCGCTAAGAGATTACTCTTGTCTACCAGAGAGAGGACACTCATAGAGAAGGTGGTTAAGAAAACCAACTACCTTGAGCTAGCACGGTATGAGAACTTCGACAAAATCTTTGTTCGATCAACTCTGTTAGAGGCGAAAATGCCACTCTGACAGAGGCGACATGATGAAACATATATGTCGGACTGCTCGAGAAGTTTGCAGAAATGTAGTGAAATCCTTGACAACGCCAGTAAAGCGAATTGGCAGCTGGGCTTTTCAACAGGATTGGTGTATGTACTATGAATGAACTCACTCACGCATTAGCTGAGCTAGAAGAAGACAATGTCCAAGAACTCGTTGAGAAGCAAATTGCACAGGGCAGAGAACCTATGCAGATCCTGGATAATCTAAAGGAGGGAATGGATATTGTGGGCAAAAGGTTCTCGGAAAACGAGTATTTTCTTGTTGAGCTTGTGATGTCAGCAGACATCTTCAACAAAGCCTTGGAAATCTTGCAGCCCAAGCTACTAAAAACTCAGTCAGGAGAAAAGAAGGGCAAGGTCGTTATAGGAACCGTCAAGGGAGATATACATTACATCGGAAAGAATCTCGTTATTGCGTTTCTAAAGTCGAATGGCTTTGAGGTTTATGATTTGGGTGTGGATGTCGCTCCGGAAACATTCGTTGCCAAAATAAAGGAAACAGGAGCCACAATCCTTGCATTGAGCGGGCTTATTACAACCACACATGATGTCATGCGTGAAACAATTGAAGCATTGAGCACAGCAGGAATCCGTGGCAAGGTCAAGGTGATGATAGGCGGATGTGATGTCAATCAGGAAGTCGTGGATCGCACAGGGGCGGATGCATTCGGAAGAGATGCTGTGAGTGCGGTGGAAATAGCCAAGGACTTCACGACCTGACCTACTTCGACCTTGGTCGAAACGACCAAATGTCAATTCTCCTTGCTTGCTAGTGATTCTATTGCCAAGAGATGAGATAACAAAGCCGCTGGATATTAGTCATTCGAGAACTTGCGCCTGTCCCCCTAAGCACATCAATTGCCTAACCGCGAAGGAGTGGATGCAGAATCAAATCGCCGTTTGGGAGTTCTTCTATGAAAAACGCGATATTCGAGATAAGAAGATTCATCCTGCAGTCTTCCCAATTGCGCTTCCAAAGAAGTGCATAGAGCTTTTCACACATCGAGGAGAATTGATTATTGATCCCTTTGTGGGAAGTGGTACTACACTCCTCGCTGCTAAAGACACAGGTAGAAATGCACTCGGATTCGATTTGAAGGATGAGTATGTGAGGCTTTCAAATGAAAGAGTTAGCCCTCAGGAGAAGAACAACGGGACACAGCTGGCAATATGCGATGACGCACTAAATGTGGGGGAATATTTGGAAGATGAAATTGTTTCACTCTGCATAACTTCGCCGCCCTACGCCAACTTGTTGAATAGAAGAAGGCGAAACAAGAGTATTCGTGGGGACCTCAGACAGGACAAGCACTATCTCGAAGTACAGCAATATTCAGATGATCCAAGAGATCTCGGTACAATGGATGTGAAAAAATACGCTGAAACTCTAGGCACTATCTTCGAAGGAATTCTTCCCCTAATGCGCCAAAGAGGCCACTGTGTGATAAATATCACCGATTATTGGTGGAAGGGGAACAGAATTCCAGCACACATCTATGTCATAGAAGCAATCCAAAGCGTAGGTTTTGAACTAAGGAACACGATCATCTGGGATAGAAGGAACCTTGTAAACAAAGCAGGGATTTATGGTTGGCCCAGCAATTATATCACGTTGTCAACCACCTTCGAATACTTGCTGCACTTTTGGAAACCGTAGGTTTTGTTCATATCCCCAGTGCTGAGAATACCAAATCCTTAACCTTCCGAGTATTTTCTTTCACCTCAGACCATATGCCCTCATCGTCCTCAAAGGGGGGAGTCTGCGGGGGAATTTCATACTTGCGACCTGTAAGTACAGACATCACTACACCAGCTCCATATCGAAAGACCTCTCGATTATAACCACCGCCTGAAATAACACCTAGGCGTCCATCCGCCCATCTATGAGCAGCAGCATGGATTTTCTCCGCAACATAGCTAATAGTATCCATTGTCAAATTCATGTGGGTGAGAGGATCATCATAATGTCCATCAAATCCTGGAAGAAAAAGAATGAACTCTGGTTGGAAGAAATTGATGAGGGAGGGTACTATCTCATCAAACGCATAGCGATATACGTCATCTCCAGAGTCCATTGGGAAACACATGTTGACATTGTAACCCCGTCCCGATCCTTCGCCAATGTCTTCGATGAAGCCATCATGCGGATACATCCACTCAGGATCTTCATGGAATGAGATTTGCATGACTCCTGGATCATCGTAGAAGTATGTCTGAGTGCCATTTCCATGGTGTACATCGAAATCGGCGATTAATATCCGCTCATAGCCTTGGCCTTTGAGGTGATAAACTGAAGCTGCGACATCATTGAATATGCAGAAACCGCCTCCAGTTTCATAGCGTGCGTGATGAAAACCCCCTGTTGGCGAATAGAAATGATTGACTCTGCCAGAAATAATAGCCTCAATACCAGTTACTGTCGCACCACTTGTTATCTTGGCATTTTCGTAGATCCCTTTAAAGCCGGGAGTGTCGATATCGATCTCTCCTTCACCTGTTATTGAAATCCTTTGCACCTTCTTCAGGTATTCCGAAGAATGAATCCGCTGAAGAAGTGAGTCAGCTAAGGGTCTAGGTCTAATGACTTTCACATTCGGATGTTCTAGGAATCTGGTTTCCTCAAGGAAATCCTTCACCATTTGAAAACGACCAACACGAATCGGATGTTTTGAACCAAAGTCAAATGTTTCAAGTTCTGGACTCCAGATGAATCCTACTTCACATTTGGGGATAGAAGCACTCATTATGGGGTTGTTTTCTACGCATCCTTATATGCATACATGAGTAGAACTTCCCAAGGTGCTTGTTCGACAGTGAGGTTGCGCGAGGTCGCAAGGGTGCCTGTTTCTGCAAATGCCTATAGCCTGTATGTGAGGCAGCAAAAAGACGCCCGGGCACAGGTTTTTTCATTGGATTATGGAGAAAGACTGCGGATTTATGACACTACGGGGTCTCTGAAGACGTCTAGGGGGTATAGCAGCAAGGTCCGTTGTATAGCTGTTGCTGATGTTGAAAGCACTGGGGAAGATGCACTGGTCGGAGGCGCTGGAAAGAAACTCCTAGTAGTGGATCAGAAAGGCAGAGCATTGTGGAAGAACGAGCTTGAGAGTACTGTCATCGCTTGTGATGCAAGAGATGTTGACGGAGACGATGCGGCAGAGGTTGTTGCGGCACTCCAAAATAAGAGAGTCATTCTTTGGAACCATGAACAGACGGCACTGTTCAGTCGCACTGTTGAGCAGGCGATATCCGATGTCTGGTTGGAGGACATTACAAACGACTCAGAGTTGGAGGTAGTTATCGCTCAAAGACAGGGCACGGTGTTGATTCTCTCTGCAGCAGGCTACGAACTGAAGCGACTTGAGCTTGGTAACACCATAACCGTTTTTGGTGTATTGACTTTTGGAAAGAGGAAGTTATTCGTCACAGGAAATCACTCTCCACAGCTGCAGATATGGGACATCGATGGGAATGCAGTTTCATCCATTATGCTTCCAGCTCCTCCCAAGGCATTGGCTACTGGAATCCCGGATGATGTGTCTGATATGGCGTATCTCGTTGTTAGCACCCGCGATCGGAATCTGCTTTTCTGGGAGGCTCAAGACACTGTCAAAGCGAAAAAGTCAGAGAAGGCGACTCTTCAAAAGCTAGAGTCAACTAAGATGACTCTGTATCGTCGAGCAATCAAATGCGGGAATTGCGGAGCACCATCCTCTCCTGAGGCTACAGAATGTTCGGCATGCGGAGCGAAGCTTGAGATGCTTGATGAATATAAGATTGAGGAATATCTGCAGGACAGTATAGAATCAATCACTTCCAAACACAGCAAGATTCAGCTAAAGGAATTGGATAAGATTCTCAGGAAGACCCTTCCTAGACCAACAGCTTACAATCTGAGAAGAAGCATCCAGACAATGATTGAGAAGGATTTGCTTGATGGCTACTTCAACAGAGATGTGTTCGTCCGAACTGTGGAGAAGAAATCCAAAATGAAACTTAAGCCTTCAAAGGCGGAAACACAGGCTGCAATCAGGATGGCCAATGAGATCCTTGATAAAAAAGCCAGCTTGGATATTGAACTCGTAGAAAAAGAAACAGGGGTGCCTCGCGAGATATTGCGCAGAACCCTGATTATTCTGCTTGGTGAGGGATTAATTGAAGGAACCCTTATGGACGGCGTTTTCACCTTATCTAAAGATCAGAGTATCAGAGAATTTCTGAATACATTTCAAAAGGAACTAGAGGCGTAGATTGAACAATGGAAACGAACCGTGTTAATCGAGAGGAGGTAGCGCAATGGAAATCAGCAAGCGTATTGTGATAACTTTCGTAGTTGTATCACTTGTGCCAATCCTAATTATTGC
>JAHQWZ010000098.1 GCA_029856425.1 Candidatus Thorarchaeota archaeon | reverse complement strand
TATCCTTTTCAGCGCCCTTTGTCTTAGCCTCTAACCAAATCCTGAGGTCACTAACTCTGTTCGTCAGCTCTTCCTGAATCTTTGCCTTGTCAACCTGAAACATAATCTGGCCAACAGACTTGTATGTTACCGCATCGTCAGGATGTTTCTTGAGCTCTTCAAGCGTTACCTCTGATTCTCTCAATTCGTTCTGTCTGGTCTGTATAGCAGCCATTAGCTGTTCAAACTGCCGCCTCATATTTTCAAGCTTCATTATCTCATGTTCAAGGTCTGGTGGTATCTGTTGTGCCATCTGCATCTACTCCCTCTGAATGAGAGGTTTACTTCGCCTGCGCCATCTGGTAAGCGACTTAAGGATTTTGGCCTAGGACTCCTTCGATTGTATCAAGGCTTGCCGACACCCATGCGATATAGGAGTTCATTGCAGCTCGCAGTGAGGTCAAATCACTAGCTGAGACCTTGATCACCAGAATGGCCCCGCGTACCGACACTTCAGCGCGAGCTCTATCTGATGGAGCAGAGTCAGTTTCAGGTTCTATTGCAGAACGAATCATTTCAGCCAATTCCTCCGACTCTAAGAGGATCTCAATGACAGCCTGTCCATGCTCTATCAAGAGGACACCCTCCGCAACTCAGAAACTCGAATACGCGGGCCTATCTCTGATCCATTGCGTGCATGATAGCATGTCCAAAGGAGTTTGCTTCCATGAAGATCGGTCACTCGTATCTCAGCCGTGCCAATCCCAGCTTCACCTAGGCTGATTGGATGTGGTTCGTCTTTCACATCAACGCTCAATATTGATGCAAGAATGGATGCAAGTTCTCGGGCAACTAGTGAGCAGTTCTTTTCGACGGTCACTCCGTAGATAGAGTGTATTCTTGGTGCTTTATTGTCTGAAATCTCTCGTCTAAGTGTCGCGCTCTCGATTCTGAGCTCAAAGACATCAACATCTGTTGGATGGAGAAATGTGATAGTCTTTGGATTGCCCTTCCAAATCGAAACAATCAATGCAATCTTAGCACCGGATTGTAATAGTCTTGACCGCAGCTCCTCAAGATTCATTCCACCTCGATTGAACCTCTCGGTACCGGGTAGAGTTGACCAGAGATCTCGTACAAAAGAGCGAACTCGGTTTGATGTTTTTCGAGAGGTTGTGATCAGTGCCTGGGGCAATGCGTTTCACTGCCCTTCATTCGTTCAATCAGTATCCTCAGGTTCCTCATCAGGAACATCTGAGTCCTCATTAGCAGTGACCGCTACGAGCACCTCCTCCTCAATATTCGGGAGGAACTCAGAAGGATCAACAGCCTCATCTTCATCTCTCAAAGCAAGAAAGTCACCTGATACTCTCTGTGCAATTGCACGTTTTGCAGCCTTGCCAGCATCAGTAAATGGGACGTATGCACCACCTGCAAAGCTCAGACCACACTTCTTGCAGTTCCAAAGACCAACAGCCTCCCTAGTTAGTGCTCTTGTGGCACAGGACGGACAACGCTGTGGGTCTGCACGACGCCTTTCAATATCAAGTACTCTGCGTCGTAGCTTTGCACCGTACCTGGCACCGAACCTTCCAGTGCTACTAACTTTCTTTGTCTTTCTTCCCAAACTGGTAATCTCCTAATGGGGTCATATGGAGCGTTTAATCTTGGCGCTCTGATTCTATCAGTCGCCCACCGATTTCGCTTATTAGCATATCTATCGGTGAAGATAACAAAACGTGTCCCGGACTGACCAAGACACGCCTTATTGCCTATTCTGGATTCTTCATGGTACTGGTGATGAGCTCCCGAATCTCTTTTGAGCTGTCAAGAGCCATTCCCATCGCTTGGTCAACCATCTCCAGAGATATAGGACCAGCTCCACCACCCTTCTGCATGGCGGTGAAATTGTCATTCTTATCTACAGCCATGGTCAAACGACAGTCCATGACCATTGCCTCTTTAAGCACCGGATCAATGACAAGGTGGTTTCCAATCTTAGCAACAGTATGCTCTATAGCCATGTTCTGAAGGGGTAGAGTGAGCTCCTTGCCTGTAGCAACCTCCTCACCATCCTCCAACTTGATCTCTGGAAACTTGGTTCCAAGTAATGCTGCATTGACAGCTATTGAGGATGCATCAATTAGGTTGCCATCATATTCCAGTGTATAGACATCTGCAAAGACCATATAGACCAGTTTGCCCGGCTTAATGCATAATGCCTTGGCATCCATGGTTTTGGACTCACGGACCCCTCTGTCAACGATTCTGGCCAGTTCTATAGCTGGTTCCTTTGGGGGACCCAACTCGAATAGAGGAGATGCCATAGGAGCCATCTCAGCAGCGATCATAATAACGCCTTCATCAGGGGTGTCTGGGTAGGGTGGTCCTGTAAGTACCTTCACTCCAGCAACAACCGAGGTATCACCCAAGCGAACAATCGCAGAACCTTCTGCTTTGGCAGCTACTGGGTTGGGCTCGATGATAATCTCTCTATACTCACCAAAGGCTCGTCCATCAACCCTCTCACCCTTACTCAAGAGGTCTGCAACGAAGCCCCTATCAATATGACTGATAATCTCCGAACTAAAGTCAGTCATTCTACTCATCCTCCATTATATCGGCTTCGCCGAGGTCAGTTTCAAGGTCGTCGTCATAATCATCCATCTCATCGTCATCGTCTTCGCCCTCAGGTGCCTTCTTTGAGTAGGATCGCTTTAGAGCATCTTTTTGCAGTTCGTGCAGATATTTGCAGGCATTGATTCCCATTTGCATTGCCTCCATGAGTTCCTCACGTGTGAAGGAACCATCCTGCTGAAGTAGAGTCAGTTCATTTGTGCCAGGAAGAATAGCTAGCGGAACATCGCCTTCACCGTATTTGTCCTCTTCATCACCTAGGTCAACAATAAGTGTGCCTTCCGCTTTTCCAACCGCAACAGAGGGAACAAGCGATCTCATTGGGATTCCAGCATCAGCTAGCGCAAGTGAGGCTGCGTTTATGGCAGCACATCTAGTACCACCATCAGCTTGGATGACCTGTATGAATACATCAATCACAGCTTTCGGATACTGTTCCAAGAACAGCACTGGTTGTAGTGCATTGGCAATGACCATAGATATCTCCCGCTCTCGACGAGATGGTGCAGGTCTCTTCCTGTCAGGAACAGAGAACGTAGCCATCCTGTAGACAACTCTGAGAAATGCTCGGTCATTCAACGTTAAATGCCTAGGATGCAGCTCACGCGGCCCATAAACTGCGGCCAAGATGTATGTCTTGCCCTGCCTAATAGATGCTGAACCGTCGGCTGTCTTGAGCACTCCGACCTCCATCTGTACTGGCCTTAGCTCGTCAATCCTTCTTCCATCAAATCGTAGGCCCTCAGCGTTTAGCAAAGAGTCGGGTTTAACTTCGGGACTCATTATTCACTCACTTCCTCCTTTGTTTCAGTTTCTGTCTCTTCAGACTCAGTTTCTTCTTCTGTGGCGTCTTCAGGTGAGTCATCCTTGATCTCGTCGACTGCTTCAGTCTTAGGGGATTTCTCGGGTTTCACGGGCTCCTCACCTTCAGCCGTGTCCTCATCTTCTACTAATTCAACAGGCTCAGCAATATCTTCAGATTCCTTTGAATCCTCAATATCTGTCGGTTCCTCGAACATGTCTTCGGACATCTCTTCACCATGAATATTCGCCATCTCTTCTTCAAGCATCGTTTTCACACGGTCTGTGAGCCTTGATGTATGTGCCTGAGCTTCAATCATTTTGAACGCCTTTATTGCAAGGCGCATGACCTCAATGTTAGACGCTCTAATCCAAATCCGACCGTTTTGACCAACCATTGTTTGGATTCGAAGAATGTCTTGGATCATATTGATCATTGATCCTCGCCTTCCAATCACACGCGGAATCTTTGCTGGACTGATTTCAAGAATCATGCCGGAATCTAGACGCCGTAGACCTCTACCCTTCATTCCAAGAAAAGGTCCAGTCACCCTGTCAAATGCGATTACTTCAGCAGCAATAACATCACCTATGTCCATGTATCTGCTGATGTCATCATCATATGGCCTTCGTAGAGCATTGTTTGCATGAAGAGATGCCAGATATGGCCCTCCAATATCTACCTTCCAATTATTCCCCGTCACAATTGTGATAGTTCCGAGGACTAGGTCACCCTCTCGAGGAATGTAAACCCCCTCAAGTGCAACCACTTTCACAGTATTGCCACGCAGCTCAGCGAGGCCTACCAATGCGGAGTATATTCTGTCTCCGTCATCATAGGTCCCAAAAGAGGCACGGTATCTGCCCTCAGCTAGTAATTGTCCTGGGACCACTACTTCTCGTTTTTGAAAGTATACTGCCAATGTATTCCCTCATTTCAAATTATTATCATCAATTTGTACTATGTATCGCCGTTATCGAACGGTCTCTATCTTTACTTGTCCTTTACAGAGCTTATTCAGGTCATCATAAAGCTCCTGACGTTTCGAGGCAGGAATTTCAACCAGTCCAGACCACTCTCCATTCTGGGCCCATGCCTCGGACTTGATTAGTCCAGCCTTAGCAACCACATTGTAGCCCTTGCCTGAGAATGCTGCGGGGAGTGTAATCTGAAGCTTGACACTCTCAAATGAGATTGGGATGATCACCAGGAGTGCTTTTACAATTCCAGAAATCTGTTCATCGGCACTTATGAAAGGGTCAACGCGTACTTTTGCTTCCTCCATAGCCTGTCTGATTCGATCAGGAGGATGTGGATGACCTGTCTGCGGGTTCATCGAGCGCTTCGAGATGCTCTCGATTATTCTTTCGGTCTTCTCCTTCACAAGTTGATTACGCTGTTCATGAGTCAGTTTGAACTCTCCATTCTTGAGTATCTGAGATGCAATTTGAAATACATCGGAGGTTCCAAACTCTTCTTCTGCAAGTTCATCAGAAGCACGTTCACCCCTCTTGGCATCTTCATAGAGGTCAAAGCTCTTCAAGATGTCTTGAACTGGGATATCAGCACCTCTTCTATACTCAAAAGCCAGATCTGGGTCAACGAAAAGCTCGAATCTCAAGTGGCCTTTTTGGATAGCAATAACAACAGCATCAAGGTCAAGCCACTTTTCACCCGATTTCTTCCCTGAACCCATCAACCGTCATTCCACTCCTATTCATTCTTCTTAGTTCTGGCGGGATTCAAAATGGCCTTTGTTTCCGATCTGCTGAGCTTTTCGAATTTGCGTGTGCTCACTGGAATCTTGGCAATCTCAACATTATCAGCAGAGAGATCTGTTTCTGTGGCCTGACGAAGTGCGTCAAGGGCAAGTTGAATGGCTTGATCAAGAGTCTGTTTCTTGCTCAGATCATACTTGCTTTCTAGGTATTCACCTGCTCTGGCACTACCTCGACCAATCACTACTGCTAGGTAGCCCCAGTAGGTACCCACCGGATCAGTCACGAAAAGGCGTGGCGTATCATCATAGTCTATTGAACCAATGATCATAGCAACACCATAAGGTCTTGCTCCGCCCCCTTGAGTAAACTGAGCCTTCACATCGCAGATATGCTCAGCCAACACCTCTCCAGGAATTGGCTCCTCATAGGTCAGCCAATATGACTGAGCTTTAATTCTAGCCTCCTGAATCAGCTTACGGGCATCTGCCATCAGTCCAGATGTGGCTACCCCGATATGTTCATCAATCTTAGAGAGTTTCTCTATGCTGTCTGGCTCCTGAAGGGGTTTGATGTTCTTTTCAGCGAGTAGTATGATTCCTTCATTCACAAGGATTCCAATGGATGTGGCTCCTTGCTCGACTGCTTTCTTAGCATATTCTGCCGCAAAAATTCGTCCTTCAGGGCTGAAAATGCTTGTGGACATATCATACCCCGCACCAGATATCCCAAACACGGTGTTTTCCTCCAAGTAGTCAACTTATAACTATCCGGAAGCCAGAGCCTCACAGTGGGCAACGCCTGGCAATTCCGACTAGTTGCTGTCAAACTCCTTTGTTTTGCCAGCCCTCGGCATTTTATTGCATTCTAGGCTCAGCTGGCCTTCGTTGACCTAGACTCATAAAGCTTCTGGTGTGCATGTGGCGGCTTGATACAAGATTATTCTTGAAGCATGTAAAGATACACAATAAAGGCCAATGAAAGCAGAAGCGTGACTATGGCCACTCCAGAATCGAACATCAGAAATGTCATCACAAAGGTTACGATTAGAAGGAGAATTATCTCTGTCCAGCCTGCACGAATCTGAGTCAGGAATAAACGGATATTGATCACCGTGATTGTAAGAAAGATGAAGACACCAGACATGACAAGTATTTCGATTATGAGAACGAGAAATGGATTCATGTCATTGAGTGCGCCGACTGGGCTTGTGCTAATAACCTCTGGAGCGGACCATGCCGAAAATGCCAGTCCAAGGCTCAACAGGACCACTGTAAGAATAACAGTAATGATAGTAGACCGTATTATCGCACTTCGTTCAGGGATGTCGTCGCTCAATGTCTCTCACACCGGCCTCGGAATCCGAGATGTTTGCGTGTCACACTTAAAGATACCGACCGATTCAAGGTCGTTCTCTTGTGCTATTGGTAAGCATTATGATTCCAAGCATTGATTTGAAAGACATTATAAAAGAGGGCAGTGCCTATCCGATGATTGGGTAGGCCAAGTGAGTAGGATTACTTCATATTTTGGACTCTCAGACGACAAACCACAGGTTACTAGGCTTGCAGGTATTGCTGTATCTCTGAGTCTATTCATAAACGCCTCAATCACTATATCAACAACCTTCTATCTCATATTTGTCGCAGAAGCACTGGGAAACGGGGATTTCATAGTAGGTATGACGCTGATCGGTATTCTAGTCGTCATTGAAATGACTGTTCAAACTGCTTTTGACTATCCAACCGGTGTTATAGGCGACTGGATTGGTCAGCGCTATATCTTAACCAGTGCTTTCCTCACTTACGCAGCAGCATTCTATTTGGTTTCATTAGTCACAAGCAGCACTCCTTTTGCACTCCTGGTTCTGGT
>JAHQWZ010000097.1 GCA_029856425.1 Candidatus Thorarchaeota archaeon | reverse complement strand
TCGAACGCCGCTCGGAATGTACCGACGGGTGTGGTATAGCTAACGACATCATAGGGAGTATCAGTGTTCTTGCCCCAGTCGTAGGTCACACCGCCCATGATCATCTTCGCGAACTGCGCTGTGGAGGTTTCGAACTCAAAGACATCGGAGCTAACTGTCATCTCACTATCCGCGACGGACCCATTCGCCTTGAAGGCGAAGTCGTGCATATTCACGTCTGCGAAGTAGTTGAGTGCAAGTGAGCGGTTCTCCAAGTTGTCACGACCACCAATCATATCGACATCCCAGTTTCCAACATAGTTGTCGACCTTGATGTCAGCGTAGTTGTTCAGTGACTCTTCGTCAACGTATCCCTGGAAGTGCACAAGGAATGACAGTTCATCGATGATGACATTAGTCGGTCGCTCATCAAATGTCCTAAGGTCAGAACCAGTCATGAATCCGTCATACCAACCCCAGTAGCCATCCAGAGTGAATGGGAATGATGTCCCATTTACATCATAGAAGTTCACACCCCAGGTGACCTCATCCAGAAGGTCCAGGTGCAGATTGCCGTAAGAGTCAGTATTGCCGTATGCTTGGCCCGGAGTGACAAATCCTACACTACCAACGGCTTCGGGAATCAGATAGTGACTGAGTTCCCCACTGCCGGGATCGAATAGGTCCACATCCATCTGACCATTGTCGTTCAGATCTTCCCAGATCATTAGACCACTGTATTCATAGTGCATTCCGATTCGGAGCCAGTGCTCCGTACCGAAGTCATCGTAACTTGTGCCATACTCTTGACCTACACCGAAGCTCATCCAGGTCCAGGTCTGCTCATTTGAGGTGATCCAGTCCCAGCCATTGGCTTCAGCTTCGGCTACCAGATCCGCCCAGGTCACGTTCTTGGCCATCCAAGAGATGTCCCAATATCCTGGTCGGGCATCGCCCTCAGCAGTCAACAGAGTGTCCTCGACGTTCTGCATCCCTGCAGCATCCAGGGGAACCATATCAGCGGTGTACCAATAGAAGGTCTGAGACCACTCACAAGTCCATGAGAATGTGTCTAGACCCAACCAGGAATAGACATTCATCTCATCGCCCCAGATTGTGCCATTTGGATCCCAGGTTATGTGGACATCCATTCGGTCCCAGGTGTGCGTCCAGCTGTCAGTTGATGTGTACTCCTCCTGTATGAAGTACTGATCACCCACTGTATCGAGGTCTCCATCAAGATCCAGCGCGCCGTTCTCAGGATTGATATCCCAATTCTTCAAGCCCCACATGCCCCATTCAGGGACGCCGATGATGAGGTCATAGAAGTTCTTGTAGACATCACTCTGGATTGGAGCAGGACCATACACCAGGGCATAACCCCACCTCTGGCGCATCCGTTCGATGCTTTCTAAGGAAGCTGTGGCGGTTACTGGAGTTCCTAAGTAATCAAATTGCAGGATCGGTTGTCCACCCATGTGCATATTCAAGAATAGTGTTCCTGGATGTGTAGCATTGTGGACTAGGAAGCCCCAGATGCTCTGACCCCAGTAATACACAGGATAAGTCTGCGACATAAAGTCGAAGACTGTGCCATTGACACTATCATGGGTATATACAACATGACTACCTATCCGAGTCGCACTCTCATATTCAGGCACTTTGAAGGATGTGCCATCAATCTGAACATATTCGTACCAAGATCTATTCCCATCCTC
Source organism: Candidatus Thorarchaeota archaeon (assembly GCA_029856425.1). Lineage (GTDB taxonomy): Archaea > Asgardarchaeota > Thorarchaeia > Thorarchaeales > Thorarchaeaceae > SMTZ1-83. The sequence continues at coordinate 5,350 of JAHQWZ010000097.1, read as the reverse complement.
ATAGAAGTGGGGGTAGTCCTGAGTTGAATAGAAGATGTCACCATCGAACTCGTATTCAAACAGAATCATTGCATCTGAGTAGTTGGCAATCCACTTTGTCCCGTTGAAGAGGTCAATGACATAGAAGCTATGCATTGAGTCCCAACGAGGTTGACCCATCATGTCAGGAGTGTAGTACTGAATTGATTCAACTTCAGAAAAGATCAGCTCGTTGTCGAAAGTTCCAACGACACCCTCGACTCCAATCTTTGCTGGATTCCAGATGTCTGTCCCATTGGCCACCGAGTATGGCGCATATATCAAATCTAGAGAGAATGTTGTACCTGCGATGTCTACGAAGTAGTCCATCGAGATGTTATAGACTGGATAGGCTTTATCGTTGAAGCGCAACGACTTGGTAGTAGGTACAAAGCCGCCTTCAGAGATGGAGTGACTCAGCTCATAGTACCATGGAGCGTTCGCACCGGGATAGGGCATCTCATGCTTTATACCCTCAGACTCATGGAACCAGAGTCGTTGCTGGTCGTAGGTGAACAACATGGCTTCAGAGCCTTCAAAGTCTGCAAGGTAGTAACGCTCTGGCCAACTAGAGATCTGCCACTTTCCTCCAATAAAGACATAGTAGTAATAGTCAGTCTCGTTCCAGATCATCTCGTATAGGTTATGGTCAACACCTTCAATGTAGTACATCCCATCTCTGCTACTCCAATACCAGTCTGAAACGTTCATCATCTTGTCTGTGCCATATCTGATGAAGTGACCAGCGTTGTTGTAGTCTACTTCGACCTTATCATAGAGTTCGATGTTGCTATTGCCTGCGTAGTACTCGAATCCACCTTGGTGGATCCCACCGTTGATATCAATCCAGTAGTTGTAGGAATTAGTCCCATCATACCAACCCCAATCGTACCTCATTGCTGTAAGGAAGGAGTCTCCGAACAGAGATGTGACATTGTAGATATAGACAACATCAGTGTAACTGACGTAGATCTTTGTCCCGTTCATGAGTTCATAGAAGTAGACATCCTTACCAGTTGCTGGGTCCACATGACTGTAGTAGAACATCTCAGTCCAAGTCGTTCCGCAGCATGGGTCGAAGTTCTCCCTCACCTTGACTGGCAGCTTCTCATTGTCGATGACAATGTAAGGGCTCTCTTTGCCAATCATGAAATCTGAACTCAGGGTTCCATTGTAGAACGCAAGCTGGTTCTCAACTACAGGGTCCATGTACACTTTGTCACCGAAGTAGTCAAAGCTATACACCCATTCACGGTCCCAGCTCAGAACCTCATGGTCACCATAACTACTCGAGTAGTCCTCATACCAAGTGTTGTTCATAAAGGCGAACTCCCACCAGTAGTTTGTATCAGGCACATGAGGTGCCATGACAATATCAAACTCTAGGAAGAAATCGCCGCCATCTGTCCAAGTGGAGAATCCAGATGTTGTACAGAAGTCTGCAATAACCTCAGTCTCAGGGCTTTGGTATGGGATGTATTCGGTCTGCCATTCACCAGTCAGCTGGTTATAGTACCACCATTGCCAATGGTAGCCTTCAACCTCGGTCCAGACCCATTCCAGATATTCGCCATAGGTCCACTCCCAAGTGTTAGTGGCTTCATTGTATTCGTCGTGCCAACCAGTCACATTGGAGTAGACATAATCCATGTAAGTACCCCAGGTGTAGTTGTGTTTCTCGGTGAAGTTGAACGCCCTCATTCTGGGATTTCCATCAACACCCATTTCGATTTCGTATGTGAGCTCAGACCAGCCATATTCTTCCTCTGACCAGTAGCTATCATATGCCCTTAGCATCAGACTACCAGCATCAATGTCATCTGCGACATCACTTCCCCCCTGAAGTCTTCCTCGGACCTTGAAGGGATCGCCCTTATCAGCCTGGAACATCCAGCCAGATGGCTCTGTTCCATCGGACTTCAGTAGTCTGGCAATGGTCACCGGGGTTTCAATAGTGATCCGCCTAGCCATCTGATATTCACTCTCGGTCTGACGCGGCCTTTCCCCGCAAGTAGCAGGGCCGTAATACCAGTTGTCAGGACCAACAACCCTATCAAAGAACTCGAAGTACATACCGTCGCCGGTCTTTGGCATCTTATCAGTAAAGTGGCCCACGAAGTCTACTACGAGCTCGTTGTTTATCATCTGTGCTGTGCTCAATGTTTCGCTTAGATCAAAGAATACTGGAAGTTCAGCGGGGATTGGTTCCAGAACCATAACCTCCTCATTCCAGTCCCACTCGTTGATTATGTAGTCATGCGGATAACCATAGTAAGTATATCCATAGTAGGTCTCAAATGATGCAATTGTCTGGTTATAGATGTAGAAGAACTGACGCTCAACCCAATGGGTCTCATTCGCCAAGTATTTGTCCCACGTCATTGTGACATTATTCCAATCTTCGCGGATGACAGTCACATTGACTTCGTCGGAGATCCCAAGAGAGGTCCATTGACGAGCCTCATAGGGGCCAAAGACTTGTTGCATGTATGACACTTGCTTAGTGGCATTCCAGACGTATGTCTGCAGAAGGCTGTCAAATTCCCAACCACCTATGGTTGTTACAAGTTCATTATGCCAACCTGTTACGTTAACGGTGACGTACATCTCATGGGGCATTCTGAAACCAAGCATTGCATACTCGATATCGCCTGAGATGTTGAACCTCATTGTGAAGTCAGTGCCTCTGGCCACGGAGTAGAGTGCATCTCCAGCCATATCCAGCTTCTGCAAAGTATATGATCCTCCATAAGATGTGGCCCAGGCCATGTCTGCATGCATACCTACTGCAATACCTCTGAACTCCCAGCCTGAACCATAGTTGTAGGAACCAATCCAGTTCCATTGATCGTCCTCAACATTCATGTTCAGCTCATAGAGACCCAATGGGGCTTCAATGTTGAAGCTAACAGCAAAGGTCAGATAATATGCATCAGCATCGCTGACTATGGAACAAAGACTTGGATGAATGTCAATGAAACTTGGCATCAGTGGCGGAGGCTCATAAGGATCTCTAGGATCAATCGGATCAACCTGTTCAGTGTAATTCCACTGGTCGCTCCATGCCCACCATGGATCTGTGCTCCAGCTGTCGTAACTGAAGTCGAAGTTTGCTGAGTAGTTGTAATCTTGAGTCATATACCATCCATAGAACTGAACACGCCCTATATCAGCACCTTGAGTGAAGACGCCCATGGGCACAGTTACAATGAACCTCAGGACTTCGCCTATCTCAGCATAGCTCTCCTTGGTCAGAGGGCTTCCATTTGCATGAAATATTTCAAATGAAGGCCTTGGACCAAACAACCAATTCCTATTGTTCCACGTCCACTCATCACTAGTGCTATTGCTATCCTGATTCCACCAGACGTAGGTCCCATTTTCTGGCTCCTGGCTGATGAAAGCGGATGGTGCATATTGTGTAGAATTGTAATGAGAAGTATTGGCTGCAGTGGTGGCTGGAATTGCAGCTGTGCTTCCCGCATAAGTCATTGAGAACACAAATAGCATAACAGCAACTAGAGAAAACAGTGCACGTCTGGCTTCTCGTTGTCGCAAATTCGTAAACTCCTTTCGCACGCCGATTCAAGGCTCGCAGAAACCGCAGGCTACATGCATGATAGCCTCAATTTCCAAGAAGAAGCGAGCTTTGGCGCGCTATCAATCTATATTCCATAGTATCATTTCTAAATATAAGATATTCTTGGACAGCTACTTATGAGAAAAGAGAAAGGTCGCTCAATTCGCATCCAACATGTGAAATATAGAACTATGTCTTTGATGTTTGAAGAGAAACGCAAAGCAAATTCCAGAAATCGAAAAAGTAGCGGGAGCCTGCCTGTAGCAGGCTCACATATCCAAAGACAAATCCACATTAGATCATGAGATTCGTTGTGACCCACTCCACAACGAGTGGAGTTATGAACGCCTCTATGAGGGCTGAAATCAGGAGAAAGAACACAATAAGCATATAGATCCTCCAGGTTCTTTCGTCTGATAGCAACGCTCTAGTATTCCTCGGGATTTCATCCCAGTTCTCATTTTCGACACTGGGTGAGAGGTTCTTCGCAATTCTTAGTGAAATTGCTGCGGCAATCAGAAATGTGGGTATCTCAATAACAGCATGTGGCAATATGCTCGACAAGAACGGAAGTGCAGTCCCTGCAAAGGTGGCATCTATGATGCTGATACCTCCAATAATCAGGGCCGTGGACAGAATCTCTGCGATAGCAATGGACATGAAGCTGAACTTTATGTAGGTCAATAGAATGTCCTCACTCCCAACTTCTTCTCGACCCATGTACACTCCCTTATACAATGCCGCGATTAGCATCGGCATTATTACCAATGCGATCAGAGTGAATTGGTCATCATAGATGAAGTACTCCAAAGCGAAGATGGAAAGGAATAATGGAAACCACCAAGCGCCGGTACCTTTCCCACTGCTCACTCGAGACCCTATTATGAGTGCATATACCAGAGTCAAAGCTCCGAATATAACCACTGCACGTAGCCCCATTTGAGCAGCCAGACTCCATGGATCCTGAATATGAAGCGGAATCATCCAATTGATTGGCGGTGCTGGAGTGAACGCACCCCTCCACATGTCGAAGTAAGTCCAAAGAAGAGTTGCGACGACGCCTGCACCAGCTAGCGCCAGTCCAATCTTTGCCACATTTGACTCTTCTACAGTCTTCTTGACTCCAACCATCCACAATATTGCAGCCCAAAACATTGGTCCGAATACAAGCATTATCAGAGTGCGGATGATGTTGTGTTCAGCGATAATGAGGAATGGAGTTTCATAATCTACCTCAGCAATCCAAGCCAACACACCTTCGAGTCCGTTTGGATCGCCTATCTCAGAAAAGAGCCCTGCCAATGTATTGATGAGTAAGCCAGGATTGAGCATCAACGCTAGGGCGAAGACAGCTACTATTGCGATTACAAGGCCACCGATAAACATCTTTGCGGCTTGATACAGGTCTTTTGCTTCAAGATTTAGAATCGAATCCGATTCCTCTCCGGTTTGTTCTCGCCATTTCTCTCTATACTCGAGGAAGTACATCACAAATAGGGCACTAAAGACATAGATTGGCATGTTCACAATGTACTGGAGGGCTAGGCGGTAGAGGAAACTTCCTGACGGCAACACAAGTATCGGCCGCAACCAGTAAAATAGCTGCCCTTCAAGAACAGCTGGTGTTGGAGCGACAAACAGGAGGTAATCTATTCCTGGAAGAGCAAAATATGTAACCACTGAAACAGTCACTCCTGCAACCAGAGCGTATAACTCGGCACTTCCTCTAGTTCTTGAACGCATTATATGACC
>JAHQWZ010000096.1 GCA_029856425.1 Candidatus Thorarchaeota archaeon | reverse complement strand
CTCTAAATGGGAAAGAGGCAAACATGGGCGATCCTGATACTCTCCGGAGCTTTGTCAAGTTTACAATGAGGAGCTTTCGCGCAAGTCACTATGTACTTGTTCTGTGGGATCATGGAGATGATTTTAGTGGTTGCTGTTGGGATGACCATACAGGAGATCCAGAAGTGCCAGAAGACGGTCTGACTCATCAAGAAATCGCCGGAGCACTCTCAGGAGTCGAACTTGATATCCTCGCATTCGACACCTGCGTGGAGGGAATGATTGAGGTCGTCTATGAGTATGCATGTTACGGGTCCCAGATTGACTATGTGGTTGCCACTGAAGGCTATGTGCCATACTCAGGATATCCCTATTCAGCAGTCTTGAACGCCCTTGCTGCAAACTCGGATATGGACTCGTCTGACCTTTCAATGGTCATGGTGGACGAGTACATCGCCTATTATGATTCCAAGCGGCCAGCCTCCCGGCTTGTTCAGATGGGAGCAATCGACATGACTTACGTTGACCTCATCGTGGAACAGCTTGGGAGTCTCACAGATGTACTTGAGGAGGGTCTTCTTGGCCCAGATAGCGAAAACTATCATGGGTGGATTGCAGCGGCGCGAGGAGCAGGCAATATGGGGTGGTCTGAGTATGGTTGGGAAGCATACGTCGATTTGCCCACTTTTGCAAATACGCTAGGCGCATCTGGTGTTCATGAGGGGACAATTGTATACGAAACCCTAATGGAAGCAGTCTATTCAGAAGCCAGCTGGGCCATGAAATCAGCTGAAGGAATGGGCATCTTCTTCCCAAGCTCATATGCCTCATTTTATAGCAAAATCTGGTGGAATCCCGAAGATTACCTTGCAATGCAATTTCCCTACGAAGGTTTCTGGGCTTTCCTTCAGACATATTGGGGCAAGTGAATTCCTGCAGCAATCTAATAGCGTGACGTGATTCGAGGGCGCTCCTAGAACTCCCTCGGAGCAAAGGGCTAGTGTAGAAAAGATTAGGCGGCGGATTCTCCGCTGGCTTTTGATGAGCCTAACGAAGATGCAAGGGGAGGAGAGCATTCCCACTCTCCTCCTGAGTGCTGCTTCTTACCGTTTTGATGATTCGGTCAGCTCTTCTTGTAACTGTCTGTTTCTCCGAGTGAGATAGGTCTCGTGGCTTGAATATCGTAACGATTAGTATGACCCACACCATCACAAACATACTAATGATGCCAGCGAAAAGACCTGCGGCTTGACCGGCAGCCCCCGTGAATAGATTGTAAGTTCCATGCCATAGGGCAGTCATGAGGATGTTTCCTCTGCTGCTGTTGTACAGCCAAGTGAGAAATGTGGCTCCAAACATAAGGCCAATCACCCAGAATATTGCTCCTGTGGGTCCAAGAGATCTGAGGTTCTCATTGCATAGGAACATGGGGCTGTGCCATCCTGCCCAAATGATGCCAACAATAAGACTAGATGTCAATGCACTATACTTACCCTGAAGTCGAGGCAGTAGGAATCCTCGCCATCCTGTTTCTTCTCCCAGCCCGAAAGTGAATATCCAAGTGGATATCGACCTGCAATTTGATAGCATAGCCAAAGCTAGCTTGTGAAAGTCCAACCTATTAGCCAGGCAAAGGAAATGCACTATGTCCTTTCCTGTATAGAAGTAAAGCAGTACCTGTCACTATTGTCCATAGAGTCATGACTATGAATGCAATGGCATATCCAAAGTACAAGGGTATGATTGTTCCAACTGATAGGCCAACGACAGCAGTGACTATGAACCAGAGTGGAATGAATGAATGCTGCTCAGTATAATTCGAATCTACGTGTGGCCTTTCTTTTCTTCTGCCTATTGGATGTCCCTCTTCAAATGTTCTAATCTCTCTAATTGTGAGGTATGCGAATAGGAGAATGAAGCCAACTGAAAGAGCGTAAAGGTACAGTGGCCCCTTGACTGCTCCAATAAATGAAAAGGCGCAGAAAGCGATGAGATATGCGATACAGAGAATCCAGCCTTTGTCACTCAAGCGATAATCCGATATATCCCATCCGAAGAAATAACCTCCCGCTGCCAGAGGCAACCAAGTCTGAGTCAGTCCCCACATGAAAAACATGATGATGAATATGATCGTCAAATAGCCAATAATCTCTCCAGTTGCAAATGCAGTTCCTGTGGAGAATATTATGAAGGGCAATCCCAACGATATTGCTGCAAACAGAACTGCTCTCTCAGAACCCTTGGTAACAGAAGCTACATGAGCTATCATATGGAAGAACGTGAAATATGCTAGAAAGAGCCAAACAGGGAGAAGCTGATAGAAGAAGCCCACTATTCCTCTCGCAGAATACTCAGCTATTAGGTTGAATCCTGTGCATAGCAGTATAATCCTTCTCGCTGTATCTAATGCCATGAATTCACGCACTTCCCGGCCTCTATCGACATGATTGCACTCCCATCAATTCTTGGACTCCAATGGATGAATATATCACTTTTCGAACACAATCGATTATTTCAAGGCTAGGCGGAGAATTCAAACAAGTATCACAATCCCGTTCATTTTAAAGGAAAATACACGTGGCAATTAGGCAGTAATTGCGTGAATGAACCATTCTGGAGATGAAACCTGGTTGAAAATTCCCACGTATCAGGATATACTTGCGGCTCAGGAACGTATCAGTCCCTACTTGAAACCCACCCCGATGCATACCTACCCTGCTATCAATGAGCTAATCGGAGCCGAGGTGTACATTAAACATGAGAACTCACAGCCAGTGGGAGCCTTTAAGGTGCGTGGAGGGGTCAACCTAATCTCACAACTCTCTGATCAAGAGAAGGAGAGAGGAGTTATTGGAGCTTCGACAGGGAATCATGGACAGTCAATTGCCTACGCTTCAAGAATATTCGGAGTGAAGGCCACTGTCGTTGTGCCAGAAAAATCCAATCCCGGAAAGATTGCAGCAATCAAGGCACTGGGCGCAGATATAGTGTTCCATGGCGCAACATACGATGAGGCAAAAGCCCATTGTGAAGTTCTGGCAAAGGATCAGGGGTATCGCTATATCCATTCGGGAGATGAACCAGAGCTCATAGCTGGCGTTGGAACCCACACTCTTGAGATGCTTCAGGATGAGCCAGGCATCGTAACAATCATCGTACCAGTAGGCGGTGGAAGTGGTGCGGCTGGCGCATGTATCTCAGCCAAGTCTATTAACCACGAAATTGAAGTTATCGCGGTCCAGTCAGAGGCATCACCAGCAGCTCATGATTCATGGAAGCAGGGTGTTCTTGTTGAGCGAGCCAATCGTACCTCTGTAGAGGGGCTATCAACTGGAACTGCATTTGAGCTACCTCAGAGAATCTTGCGGAAGCATCTAGATGATTTCATACTTCTGAGTGAACAAGAGATCATGAGATCTATAGTTTGGATGATACAGCATGCACACACTCTTGCTGAAGGAGCTGGAGCAGCCCCGCTTGCAGCGGCATATAAGATTCGGGAGCGTTTGAAAGGAAAAAAGGTAGGACTCATTTGCTCAGGTGGTAATCTGTCGCTTGACAAACTTCGAAAAGCTTTGGACTTTGCCATGAGCTACCCGAATTTGTAACAGGTGGTTCGAATCTCGAGATGACCGCAAAGATTGTCACGTTCAACGCGGACGTTCACAAGGACCAATTCTTTGAGATGAATGTAGAATTCCTCAGATGGGATCATGAGAAGATACTTACTCATCATGGAGTTGACATGAGCGAATGGGATGGGGATGCGCATGAATACGTGGAATCGATGGTTAATGACCTTGCAGCTCTCAAACCACCGAAGGGGTTTGTCCTTGTTCTTGAGGATGAAAAGATACCGGTTGGTATGGGTCTCATAAAGACGATAGGAGAGGGGATTGGGGAGGTCAAACGAATGTTCATTCGTCCAGCTTATCGCGGAAGGGGATATGGGAAGGATTTGATGCAAATGCTGGTGACGAGGGCAGAGGAACTAGGCTACTCCACTTTGCGCCTTGAGACCGCAGACTTCATGCTAGCAGCTCTGAAGATCTACCGTTCTGCGGGATTCAAAGAGAGAGGTATGTATCCAGGCAGTGAAGTGCCAGAATGGTATCAACCCTATTGCATCTTTATGGAGAAGACACTTCCATCTGACAAACACTGACGAATTATATGCTATACACTACTCAATCATTTTTCTTGTGAATATTGCGAGTGGCCGATGCAGTACTTGGTACATTGCTCGCTCTATTGTATCGGGTTCTGTTTCTGCTTATTCTGGAGGCATATTGGAGTTGAAGCAATCATATACGATCTTCCAAGATCCATCCTTCTGCTTTCCAAACAGAGTCAATGCCTTTCCATCAGGCATTACATCAAGCGTATCTCCACCTGCCTTTGGAGTCAACTTCAATGAGTATTTACATCGAGTCAGTCCTAAGTTGCCATGGACTTCAACATCATCCACACTCTTGATGACAATGTCTAGTTTCATATCATCAAAGACAGGTTTCATTCCTTCTCGTATCTGATCTATCCCCTTTCTGGCTGGAGCATCTGGTGGCATTTGTGTCCCGTCTTCAGCCCAAAGGGAGAGCCAACGTTCAAAGTTTCCAGTGTTGCATTCTATGGCATATTGATTCAACATGTCCTTTACCGCGGCGATGTCTTTCTCGCTTTCCTTATCCATTCCTTTATCGCTCCGATTTGGAAGTTTGAGACTTCCAGCTATAATGTATAATCGTGGTTTGATAAAAAACCCCCGCAATTGATTATAATCCAGTTATAATGAAATACAAACAGACGATTCAAAAGAATAACTTCTAATCGCTTGGTGTGATGTTTTGGTTGCTGGATGAAATCAATGGATGATGAGAGCACAGGATTTGCAAGAAAGGTTGTTGCCGTACCATTTGTGCTGATCTTCATGAACTCAATATATATCGTCTACACCCCTGAAGTCTTCACGACAATCACCACTCTCGTTCCGATTCTATTGCTCTCCATTGTCGTCAGCATTGACATCGCAATTCGACCCATAGCCGCAAAAGAGGACCGATTCGATAGAGCAGTATCAGCCTTCGCGCTCCTTCTCTTTCCTCTGATGGTTTCTTTACCCCACTTCGAATGGATTTACCTAACATCATCACTCTTGTAGGAAACACTAAAGCAGACTGTATACTATTCCTATTGAGCTAAGATGTCTGATGAAGAGGAACGGGTCGACGAATTAGAAGAGGTAGCCACTACAGTCTATGCTGCTATCTTTGATGGGGCTGATACTGTTGAGATAGATGGCAATGTCTATCCAATCAAACAGACTTCAAAAAGCAAGGTCAGACTTGTTGAGAGAGGAGGATACACTTACATCGAACAGAATCCGCACAAGGACTCCAGATGGGCGAAACTGGCAAAGGAGGGCCATCAGATAATGTGGGTGATGCAGGGGCGGAGATACCTTGCCCAGATAAAGGATGGGAAATTCCTGAACTTAAAATGGAAGAAGTAGGATTCGGTGTCTTAGTCTGGGAATAAATCCATTAGAATGCTGACTGTTTCAGTCACGAACTTGGGGCAGATCTCCTGGAAATGGCTATCTTTGATTGCTTTCCTTAAGGCCTCATTGTCACTCATCTTCACACCAGTCAGGTCATCGCAGATGATTGTCCCAAACTTCTCTGAGAATCTGGATAGCAACTCAGCTGAGATTCGGTAAGTCTCTGACTTGTGTTTCTGTATGTCAGGAATCCCCATCCCAACTAGCCGACCAATAGCCATGATTGCTCCTGACAGGGCACCGCACTGTTGGCCAGAGTGAGTAATGCCTCCACCAAAGCCGGAGGCGAGCTGAGTTCCATCCTCGATGTAGGCATCTTTGTGTTCCAAGAAAGCTCGAAAGACTGCTTGGGCGCAGTTATACTCGGCTGAGAAGTATTTTGACGCGGCTTCTATTGCGTTCTTTGACACCATGGTGCCCTCCTGCCGTGGTCTTCAATATGCTTTGTTTTAAGCAGCAGTCTCTATGCAATAGCGAAGATATGAATCCATCCATTCTCAAGTCATGAATTTCTAAATCATATGAATTCCTATATCATATCCGCATTCACGACATTTCCCGTCTGTATCAGTAGCCACGTTTCGTGAGGAGAATCCAAGCCTCTCATAGCACAGGGTTCCACATCTCGGGCAGACCGTGTCCTCAAGCCCCCTTATCCCAACATTCCCGATATAGACAAACTCCAGTTCAGTTTTCCGTGCCATCTCTCTCGCCTTATTCAATAAACCAAGCGAAGTGGATGGCCTGGTGTACTCGTAGGCTGGATGGTATCTATTCAGATGCCAAGGCGTCTTTGGGCCTGCATATTCCAGTATCCATTTCGCAATGGTTTCAAGGCACTCCATGTCATCATTCAGCCCCGGAACGATGAGCGTAGTGAGTTCCACATGGACGTTCCTCTCAATAATAAGCAGGATATTGTCCAACACTGGTTGAAGATTGATCCCGCACATCTTTCTGACTTGAGGTTCGCACCCCTTCACATCTACATTCGCTGCATCCAGCCCTGCGTCAATCATGAGGTTAAGGGCCTCTGGAGTCATGTAGCCGTTTGTCACAATTGTATTGTAGAGCCCCCGATTCTTTGCGATTCTGAATACCTCAAGGTTCCACTCAAGCATCAAGGTGGCAGCCTCACTGAAAGATACTGATGTTCCATTGCTCCCTCTCTTCTGAGCCATGTTGACGAACTTCTCGGGACTTACATAGTTGGTCAGTTCTGGAGTGGGCTTACGCTTCGATATGTCAAAGTTCTGACAGAAGGGGCAGGATGCATTGCAGCCCCAACTCCCAACGGTGAGAGCCATAGTCCCCGGAGCAAAGTGGAAGAGGGGCTTCTTTTCTATGGGATTGTTGCTGATGGAGGAAACATTCCCATAGACCAATGTTTTCAAAGAACTGTTGCTGCTTATTCTGGTGCCGCATACACCCAATCTGTTTTCTTGAATAAGACATCTGTGAGAACACGTGAGGCATCGTACAGCGTCACCCTCCTTTCGCTGAAGTATACCATCACGAA
>JAHQWZ010000095.1 GCA_029856425.1 Candidatus Thorarchaeota archaeon | reverse complement strand
CATGCCACTTCGAATGCATGCGGGCAGTTTCTTCAAGGCAGTCATCCTTGTCCTCCACCACTCCAGGATACATGATGTCAGCACTGTCTGCGTACCCCGTGGAGTCCATTATTATCTTCGAAAGGGCACCTCGCATACCGACCTTTCCAACAGCCTTTGCGATTCCATCGAAACCGTATCTTGTGTGAATCATGCACTCAACGAATGACGTGGTACCTGTGCGAATCATCTCTGCCATACATAGCTCAGCAGACACTCTGCCATCCTCTTTAGTGAAGTTGCCTTGGAGTACCCAGACGTATTTTTTCAACCAATCAACAAGAGAGACATCATCTGCACAGCCGCGAATCAAAGCCTGTGCCAGATGGACATGTGTATCAATCATCCCCGGCATGACTATCATGTTCCGAGCGTCAATTACTAGTTCAGCCTTCTCTTTAGCAAGTTCATCTCTTTTGCCAATGCCCGCAATCTTCTGGCCTTCGATCAGTACTGAGCCATTTCTTATGATTCGTCGCTTTTGGTCCATTGTGAGGACGTAGCCATTCTCTATCAGAATCGAGTCTACTGACAAACGAACGCCTCCGCCCCCATTCAACTCACGCTAAAAAATAATGGTTGTGGTCAGATTGATGTTGAGTCTACTCAGCAAGTCGAAACTCCACAGATACTTCAAGTCCTTTTTCAGGCCAGCCTATCACACGGTCATTTACTTCCAGCTTGGCTCCATACTTCTCCGCCAATCGACTAACAAGATGAAGGCCTACACCGCCGTATCTTCTTCCAACATCGAACAATGCTTTCTTCTTTGCAGGAGTGAGACCGGGGCCATTGTCCGAAATACTTAGTGTGAAGGACTCGTGCTTGACCTTGCCTTTTATCCAGATCTGCGGTTCTTCGGAATTGTTGTGCCTGACGCTATTCTCTATCAGATTCCAGAGAAGCTGCGAGAGTGCTCCATCTGCAAAGATCTTGACCTTCTTGGGGATTCCTTGGAACTCCGGAGTAAGACTGTACTGACTTTGAAGTAATTCTATCTCCCCTTGAAGCACCTTCACCAGATCTGTTGGAACCACGGGATCAGCCTTAGTCTCCTCAGCCTTTCTTACTTTACCAATAAGGGTCAGACACCGGTGGGCACCATCGAGAACATACTGCTTCGCCCGCATGATTTCTTCAGGGGTAGATTCCCTAGCTAGGAAGTCGCCTCCTGCCAAAATCAGCTGCATCTGGTTCCCTACATCATGCATAAGCAAGTCCAGGAGGAACCGCGATTCGCTCTCTGCAGTTTTCAGGGCGGACACTTCAGTAAAGATGGCAAAGCTGCCCGTATAATTGCCTTCAGGATCACGGATTGGTCCAGCTGAAGCCATTGTCGGAATTAGGTCCCCCGATTTGTGCACCAGTGTTGTTTCGTAGTGTTCTACCTCTCCCTTTCTTCTAGCATCAGTCCGTATCTTGTACTTCTCTGCTGAAACGTCATGAAGTATGGTGTGCCCATGTTTTCCGATGAGTTCGCCCTCCTCATAGCCGAGCATCTCATTGAGAGCGGCATTTGTATATGTGATTATGCCGTTCTCATCATCCATTCCCATCCCTGCTGTCATTGTTTCAACTAGTCGGCGATAATTATGCTCGGACTCCTCAAGGCGGCGTCTATCGGCCTTCTGCTCTGTGATGTCCATAGCCTGCGCGATAGACTTTGTTGTGCCATTCTTCCCGGTCATCGTTGTAACATGGATGCGTATGTCTCTTGTGGCACCATCCCCTCTTCTGATTTTAAGATCGTAAGTGGGAGGAACCTTCTCGCCTAGCTGTCGTCTCCTATATCGTTCGGAAACCATCTCTAAGCTATCAGGATGAACTAGACTCCGGAAATCCGACCCAACGAGGTCTGCTCGCCTCATACCAACAATGTCACATAACTTGTCATTCACATATTCCAAGCGATACTTGGCATCAATAATGGTGATACCAATGAAGGTCGAATACTCCACGATATACTCCAGAAGGTCCTTCCTTTGTTCCACCTTCTCCTCAAATGCAGCACGTCTCGAAAGATCAACTAAGTATGCAACAAAGCCGATGACCTTCCCCTGAACCTCTATCTTATCACAGTAGACCTGAGTTGGCACTTGGACATTATCCTTGCGGACTAGGCGAATGCTTAATGAAGTGGGATTCTCACCAGCTTCAAGTTGGACCAGACCACGATGAACGAGCTCTATCTGCTCTTGAGCGACAAGCCTATCGATGTTTGTCTTGGCATAAATGTCCCTCATCTCAATCTTGAGGAGCTCTAGTGCCTTGGAATTTGCATATGTTAGATTCAGATCAGTATCGAATTCAATAACTGGTACCAGCATGTCATCTGCGACATCTCTGAAGCTCTTCCTCTCTTTGTCCATGATATTCACAGTTCCGAATCAAGGGTAGTGATGGTATTGATACTGCTCTACACTTCGGGCGATTGAAGAGGTCGTCAACGCCTCTTAACCTGCACCGAATAGGTCCTATTAATCAATTTGTTATACTTGAGCATTGCTTGGATAGATGGAGGAAACTTCCAGAATGATAACAACTTAAAGGGCGAACTGCCACGGGAAGGAGGGTCACACGAGAGAGAACGGAGAGCTCAAAGGACTTGAACAACTTACTCGCGATTGATGTCAGGAAGTGCACTGGTTGCAGGAACTGCGAACTGGGATGCTCAACAGCTAAGACCAAGACCTTCAATCCAGCAAGGTCGCGTATTAAGATCTTGAAGAATGAACAGGAATCTACGATAGTACCTATGGTCTGCTTACAGTGCGAAGTGGCACTATGTGTGGACGCATGTCCCACAGGGGCAATAGTGAGGAATGAACATGGCACGCTCTACGTATATAGCGATGATTGTATTGGATGCGGGAATTGCGTCACAGCCTGCATCTATGGCGGCATAGAGATTGATCCCATGACTAGAAAGGCCATCAAATGCGACCTCTGTTCAGGAGACCCAGCCTGCGTCAAGGCATGTGACTACAAAGCTATCGAACTCGTGGGCTCCAAGGCAGATGATTTTACAAGACGCGCCGAAGGAATCAGTCGCTTATCTCCAGTCTATATCTATGAAGAAAAGGAGGCTGAACATTGACATTTCCGTACAAGGGATACGCTGGTTACTACGCAGAGGTGGACCTAACCAAGGGCAAGATACACAAGCGAGAGATGGAGAAGGAATGGGCAAGGCTCTATTTGGGCGGCACTGGAGTAGCAGCCAAGATCCTATGGGAGGAAACAGGACCAGAAACGGATCCACTCTCCCCGGATAATGTATTGGTTGTCGGGACAGGCCCTCTAACTGGAGTCATGTTCTCACCATCTGGCAGGATGATGTTTGCTGCAAAAGGACCCTTAACGGGTGTTTGGGCTGAAAGCCACGTAGGCGGGTTCTTTGGCCCTGAAGTGAAATACGCAGGCTTCGATTTTGTGATATTCAAGGGGCGGTCTCCGAAGCCAGTCTATCTCTTTCTCCGCGATGGAACAGCTGAACTGATTGATGCGAGCCATCTTTGGGGAAGAGAAACTGATGTGACAACAGATATGATTCGTGAGGAGCATAAAGACCCTGAGATCAAGACTGGTATAGTAGGGCCTGCCGCAGAGAATGGTGTTCTATATTCAAGCATCATTGTTGACCGCTATAGAGCCGCAGGAAGGGCAGGTCTTGGAACGGTTCTGGGCTCCAAGAACGTGAAAGGAATCGCTGCGAGTGGATCTTTAGGCCTTGAGGCTTATGACATGGAGAAGTACCTCGAGGCCAATGAGATTGAGATGCAGAGGGTCTGCGATCCAATCTGGACGGAATCCCTGACTTCACTCAGGAAATACGGGACCACGGACCTTGTTGCCATAATAAATGAGATTGGGAGACTGCCTACAAAGAATCATTGGACTGGCTTCTACGAAGATGCTGATGACATAGGCCCAGAAATCATTGCAGAGAAGTATAGGATTGCACAAGAGGCATGTCATGGGTGTGAGGTAGGCTGCAAGTACATCTATCGAGTGAAAGATGGAAGATTTGCATATGGGCCTGCAGGTGGGCCAGAGTATGAAACTATCATGTCTTTTGGTTCAAACTGCCTCAATAATGATATCGAGTCAATCTTCCACTTGGGCACACGATGCGACTTGCTAGGGATGGATACAATCTCATGTGGAAAGAGTATTGGTTTTGCTATGGAACTATGGGAGAAGGGAATCATTGACAAGAATGACACTGATGGACTTGACCTCTCGTGGGGTAACGTGGACTCAATGGTAGAGCTTGTGGAGAAGATTGCTAAGAGGGAGGGATTTGGCGACATCCTCTCAAAAGGGGTCCGAAAGGCCGCAGAGATAATCGGAGGGGATGCATGGATGTATGCCGTTCATGTCAAGGGTCTCGAGGCTTCTGGTCAGGATCCAAGAGCGCACCAATCTATTGGGCTCACCTATGCCACAAATGTACGAGGCGCAGACCATTTGAGGAGTCTCTCAAGTCTAGAGGAATTGGGCTATCCAGATATTGTCAAAGCTCGATTTGACGACGACAAGACCGAGGCAATACTTGACATAATGTCACCAAAGCACAAGGGCGAAGTCGTTTGGGACATCGAAGACCTATACGCATTGGTGGACAGTGCAGTGATATGCAAGTATGGTACGATGTGGCCTCCAATTTACTACTTTGACACATTCAGTAATGTGATAGCCCCACTCACTGGGATGGATGACTGGTCGAATCCGAAATTTGTCAAGCAGTCGGCTGAACGTATCAATCATCTACGAAGAGCATACAATCATAGACTCGGTATCACAAGAAAAGATGAGAACCTGCCAAAGAGACTCTTGAAGGAACCAATGCCGACCGGGCCATCAAAGGGTGGCCTTCCAGACCTCGATGAGATGCTCGACGAATACTACGACTATCGAGGCTGCGATAAAGAAACTGGCTACCCCAAAAAGGAGAAGCTCGAGGAGCTGGGTCTTGATTATGTGGTAAAAGACCTTGGCAAGCGTAAGATGCTGGCGAAGTGATGGATCAATTCCGAAAGGGCCAAGAACAGGTGCAGCTTTAATCAGACCATGTCAGGGGGAATAATAGATCTTGGCCCTGCGAAGTTTACCAATGAGGGTTCAAGAGATGCGTATATGGAAATGATCGCGGGGCTCAATTTGGAGCCGCCAGTAATCATTAAGCCCAATTGGTCATCCTCAATGGAATTTACAGAGAGTGAGATTCTAGACTGGACGCTTTCGTCTATTGATGCTGAAGTTCTGATTGTAGAGAGCTACGCGGCGTGGAGAAACAAGCTATTCATTGAGCACAATGGACCCCGTGATGATGACCTCCTGAAGCTGGTGGGAAATCAGAAAAAGAAAGACTTCAGAGAGAATGACAAATGGTTTCTAATGCATTCAGGGATTGGTCACGTTCTTGAACAGCATGGTGTTGAGTATCTGAATCTCTCTGAAGAGTTATGGGCGAATCGTATGTGTGAGCCCCAATTAGTAGCAAGCCACGTCGAGAGTCGAATGGGAGTTTTGGAGAACAAGGAGCTGTACGGACTTGTGCCGGAACGGCTTTTTGAGTTGAAGGGGGGCACATTGTTGAATTTGGCGAAACCCAAGAGATCGCTGAAAGCACATCATGTTTCACTGACTCTGAAGAATCTGTTTGGTATGATTCCAAGTCCTTGGAGGACTAAGTATCATGGTGAAAATGATTCTCTGCTCGACCAGAACATAGTTGACATCAACAGACTGTATGCTGCCCTATTCGAAGTGAAAGGGGTCATCGAAGCGGTCTTTTCAACCTCTGAAACATTAGACAATATCCTTCATCCAATAATACATCGGAATTTGGGACTGATATGGAGCAGTATAGATACTGTCGAGCTGGATGCCCTTGTTTCTTCTCAACTAGGCCTAAATCCCGAAGAAGTCAGTTATCTTAGACTAGCTGCAGAGAAGATTAAGCCATGGAACGAAGATACAGTGAAACTGGGCATGGCAAGTCCTATTGATCTCCCATACAGCTAGAACACTGGTCCTCTGGTAACTCTTATGTTGGAGGACTCATGACACATTAGCATGGCAGACCTTAGGATTGAGATAGCTGGGATGAGGTTTAGGAACCCTGTGTTTACAGCAGCGGGACCAACTTCAAGAGATGGAATGACGTTGCTCAATGCTGCTGCAGGGGGAGCTGGAGGGCTGGTTGCCAAGACGGTTAGTGTCAAGCCTGCAGATGTACCAAAGCCAAATATGGCCGCGCTTGGCAGTGGAAGACGTGAATCAAGACGGGGGATTCTAAACGCAGAACTATGGAGCGAACTTCCCATTGAGAGGTGGCTAGAGAGGGAGTACGAGATAGCTCTGGGTTCAGGGCTTCCAGTAATTGCAAGTGTTGGATATACGCCACAGGAAGTTTCTGAGATTGCTCCAAAGATTCAGGAAAAGGGCGTCAATGCAATCGAGTTCAGCACGCACTACGTTGGGGGTCATGTTGAGATAGCAAAGGCGCTCAGGGAATCTGTGGACATCCCTATCTTTGCCAAGCTTAGCCCAAAGGTCGATGTTGCGAAGATAGCTAAGGACTTAGAACCGATTGTTGATGGTATAGTTGGTATCAACACATTTGGGCCAGTCCTTAGGATCGACATTGAAACAGGAAAACCTGTACTTGGTAGTGATCTGGGAGAGGGATGGATGAGCGGGGCATCGCTCAAACCTATTGCAATGAGGTGTATTGCTGACATTGCGAGAAGCTTTACCAAACCTGTCATAGCAGTGGGGGGAGTGACATCAGGGGAAGACGCGATTGAGTTCATGATGGCGGGTGCGTCTGCTGTGGAAATATGCACAGCTGCAATTCTGCATGGTCACACGGTTTATAGTCAGATTGTTGGAGAGATTGACAAGTGGCTGGATGAGCACGGTTATGACTCGTTGAATGATATCAAGGGAGTTGCACTCAAACACCTAGAGAAAGGGGTTAGACTGAAGCCACCTCCCAAGGTCGATCTCGAGAAATGC
>JAHQWZ010000094.1 GCA_029856425.1 Candidatus Thorarchaeota archaeon | reverse complement strand
TTGCGATCCAAGAGGATCCATTCAGCACAATTGATGAGCTGGCGAGAAGGACTGGCACCTCCAAACCCACAGTGGCTAAGAGACTCCGAGAGCTTCAGGAAAAGAAGTTGTTTAGAGTCAAACCCCTTCTTAATTACTATAATCTAGGTCAAGAAGCTGTGGACATACTCCTTGAAACCGATTCCTTGGACAATATCAAGCGCCTTGAGGAGATTGCAGCAAAGCATCCATACACGACCTATAGAGCCCGATGCTATGGGCATGTGAATGGGCTTTTGATGCAGTTCCGAACTCCTATGGGAACTCGACCATATATTGAAGATCTTGTTAGGAAGTTGCAGGACCTGGGGATTGTGAAGAGTTTCGAGGTCCTGCCTAGCGGGAGTGGCTTTTCTGAACGAACATCTATGAGGCTCAATGGCTGGAATGCTGACAGCATGACGTGGGACTTCGATTGGGATGAGTGGTTCAAAATCGTTCCATCCAAGATTGCCCCTGGAAAAGAAGCGGAAGACCCTGGGAAATCTTTGAAATGGTTGACTCAGAAGGACACGCATATCATATACGAGCTTATGGATGGTTCCCGAAGGAAGAACATAGACATTGTGAAGGCCATTAGGGATGAGGGCATGCCTATGACACCTCAGACCTTTAGTCGCAGATATCAGATGATTCGGAAAGAATGTCTCACTGGATTCGTTGTCACCTTCAAGCCTGAAGCATTTGATATCCACAACAATGTTCTTATTGTTGGCGAGGGGGATGAAAAGGAAGTCCAAAACCTCAGAGCCAGAATCAGGGAGCACTCAATTCCGTTCGAATCGACATTTCGGTCATCAGAGAAGAAGATCTTCTGGTTCGTTAGACTTCAAGCCAGCTTGCTCTCAGGGCTTTTAGCTAACCTCCATTCAAGATTCGAAGAGATGTCGGTCTATATTCTTGACTACAACAATTGCTATTTCTACTACCCATGGCCAAAATACTTGGATGAGGAACAGCACAAGTGGATGGATGATTATAACTTCATGGTCACGGACGTCTTGAAGGAGTAAGTCGGCTTCGACAGCTCTAGAAAGCTTACCTCTCCCGATGCCTCCATATCGCTGGAAGGATTTGCAGCAACTAGAGGATGATTCTGAGGTAATGCATTCATTAAGACTTTAACCGTTAGGTTTAGGTGCAACATACTAAGAGATAGAAAATGACCCATATATGACCGATGCGAAAATCAGGCTGAGGACCTTGGTTGAGGATAATGTCAGCTCGGTTCAGATGATGAGTGAAAGACTAGGAGTTGAGATGGAAGAGGTCGTTTCCTTACTTAATGAGATGATTGGTGAGGGTTCCATAGAAGGTCAAGTCACTCCAGATGGTTTACGATTCTATAGAAGCAAGGTTAGGGTTTCTGAGGCTCCTAGAGTCCCAGTCAAAGATGAAGGTCCTGCATTCTTGAAATATAACACTCGACCCGGCAGGATTATGGCAATTCTAGGATTTATAGCTGTAATAGCTGGACTGGGAGTTTCATTCATAGCATCAGAATCACAATCAGTCTTCATGCTCAATGTATCGATGCTGCTATTGCTTGTCGGCACCATTATAATGATACTCGGAGCCTATCAGGTTGGTCGGCGTCCAGCGCCAATGTAGCTACTAAATCTTGAGCCTGATAGGATTGCTTAAGTATAGGAAGATTCGCCCCGGCTTTTAGGACGGAACTCATAGATGCAGGCGATGATTATAGATGTATTATTGATAGCCATATACGCTATAGCTGTTGGAACGATCTCCTCAATGGTTGGGATCGGTGGTGGCATCTTTAACACTCCTCTCTTGATTCTGGTATTCTTCTTCGATGCACAACATGCTTCAGCTACGGCTCTTGTCGCAGCATTATTTGTTGCAGCAGCAAGCACCCCAAAGTACTGGAAACAGAATCCCCGTCCAATTATCCCCAAAGCGGGTCTCTTTCTGGCAATAACAACAATTCCCGGATCGTTGACAGGTGTTTTCCTAAGAACATTGATTGCAGAAGACTATATCCTGCGTCTGATATTTGGCATCTCTCTATTTCCGGTAGCAATCAAAATGCTTTTCGCAAAGAAGAGGAAGAATGACGGAGATAAGTCCGAGATTGAAGATTACGATTTCTCAGCTCTGTCGCCACAGCGGTTAGCATTCTCTCTCCTTGGTGCCTTCATAGGTGGAGTAGCTGCAGGGCTTCTTGGAATAGGGGGAGGAGCTGTGATTGTGCCTGTGCTAAGCCTTCTCATGGGCGTTCCAATGCTGGCTGCAGTTTCCACCTCTATGTTCACTATGATATTCACTGCATCGGCTGGAACTGTCCTAAATTATGCCACAGGATTCATTGATCCAGCTTATGCATTGGCTCTTGGCGTGGGCATGATTGCTGGCGGACAAATCGGACCACCATTGGCAGCTCGAGTCAATGCAGTTCAATTAAAGAGGGTATTTGGAGTGGTTCTCGTGTTTCCACTCATCAAAATGATGAGGCTGGGATCAATTTGGCTTGATCCAGGCAATCAATACTCGTTACTGTCCACAATTGGGGACATAATCCTCTGGTTGCTAGTTGTGATTCCAATTGCGCTTCTCAGATATTATCAAATCAGAAAGAGTACAATTGAAAGCCAGACTCGAATAGAATCAAGTGAAGACTAGGCTTTCTTTGCGTATGATTTGATAGCATCGACATAATCTGGGCTGTTTATATGGGGGTCCATAAACAATCAACCTCGATACAATATCGGAGAGATGACAACATGGCGAAGTATGACCTCACTGATAGAGTTGTGATAATAACTGGAGCGTCAGCTGGTCTGGGAGAGCAGTTTGCACATGGCTTTGCAGAATCTGGAGCTCATGTCGTCCTTGCAGCTCGAAGAATGACTCGCCTCGAGAAGATCGCAGAAGAGGTGACTGAGAAGTACAATGTCAGAGCAATTCCTTTCAAATGTGACGTGACAAAGGAAGAAGATATTGTAAGTCTTGTAAAAACCACTGTTGACAAACTTGGAACTGTTGATGTATTGGTCAACAATGCAGGAATGTATATCGTCAAGCCTCTTGTTGAGCAAACCCTTCAAGATTGGCATACCGTGATGAATGTGAATCTTACCTCTGCATTCCTGGCCACTCGAGAGGTGGCCAAAGTGATGATACCGAAGAAGTTTGGCTCTGTTATAAATATCTCATCCACCTTCGGATTCGGAGGTACAAAATTCACAGAGGTGAGCTATTACACATCAAAGGGAGGAATGGTGGCTATGACTAAGGCGTTGGCAGTTGAACTAGGTGAGCATAATATCCGAGTGAATGCGATTGCACCTGGATTCTTCCCAACTGATATGTCAATTGACGCCTTGCGAGACGAGAAAATTGCTAACACAATGATCAAGCCTCGAACGGCACTGCCAATGTTTGCTGAGAATGAGTGGATTCGAGGAGCAGCCTGCTTCCTAGCAAGTGATGATGCGGTCTACATCACAGGTCACACACTTGCCGTTGATGGCGGATGGATGGCGTTCTAAGAGGAATTGGATATACAGGCCAATGTTGCTTCTGCATCCCGTTTCATCTCATTAATCAGTATCTCGATATAGAGCAAATCAGGACCATGCGCATCTCTCAATGCCTGAAGCTCCCTTATTGAACCAAGTGCTGAAAATAGTAAGTTTTGCGCCAAAGGAGCTGCTTTAAGAAAGAACGCAATGCATAAAGCTAGAGGTGTATTAGCATTGCGTTCCTTTCCTTTCATGCAGACTAGTGTGTTCACTGATGATAGATACAGTTTTGGTGGAAACCAGCTTGCCACATTTTGGGATGAAGAATCCAACCTCTCTTTGACACCTGAAGAAATGTTGGGCATAGCAAGGGAGATGAATTTCTCTGAAACCACCTTCGTATTCAACTCAAAAATGAAGGACTGCCAGGCGAAAGTGAGAATATTCACTCCCGGCTTGGAAATTCCTTTCGCTGGCCATCCAACTATTGGCACTGCATTCGTTTTGAAACGCAAGAAGCTGATTCCCGAGAAGACGGAAACTTCTCATCTAGAGCTTGGGATTGGAAAGACTGAGGTCAATTTCCTTGGCAAGAGAACAGTCCGCATGACCCAGAGTGATCCCAAGATTATGGGCGAACTTGATGAGATTAAGCCAGTACTGAAGGCTATAGGACTGAGTGAGAAGGTCCTTGCTGAAGATGCGCCAGCTCAGTTTGTATCAACCGGATTTCCATTTCTTATTATTCCCATAAAGACTTTGGCCGCCATTAGAAGAGCTGTCCCAAGTCCGACTGAAATCCTAAAATCACTCAAGAATGAGATTTCGCAAGAGATAGTCATCCTCACTACAGAAACAATACACTCGGACTCGAATGTGCATGTGAGGATGTTTGCCCCTGGTGCGGGAGTTCTTGAGGATCCTGCAACAGGTAGCGCAGCAGGCCCGATTGGTGGATACATCGAGGCACACAATCTCATCCCTACTCACTCCTTCGGGGAATTCATTGTCATAGAACAAGGCTTTCAGCTGAATCGACCAAGTAGACTTGTCTTTCAGAGTGCGAAGGTAAGGGGGAAGAAGAGAGTCTACGTAGCCGGCAAAATAAGTCTCATGGCGGAAGGGAAGTTCTTTCTAAAGGCTTCGAAGAAGAAATGAATGCACTATTTGAACTATAAATGACTGTGTACTTCCTGCCAACGCCAATATGCCAGTCTAATACGCAGCTGGTTTCTCACCAGTTACTCGCGATTGAGGTGGGTTTCTTTTTGATGAACAGAGCAGTATCATATGTTCATTAACTGAAATGAAAAGGAAGAGCATGTTACATGCTCTTCCCGAAGGCAATTTATTCCTGAGCAGGCGGCGCAGTGGTAGGAGCTGCTTGTGCCTTTAACGCTTCGAAATTCGGATCAATATTCGTTGACCTTAGAATCCAAGCAGCAACAAGTAAGAAGGGCGCGAAGAGTGGTCCCCACCATAAGTATCCGAATATCTCGCTGCCTGTACTAGCTACTGAGAAGTCCATGAACCAGCCTAGGACCAAAGCTGTAATGGCTTGGAATATATTCAGTGGTACACCCTTGAAGCCCTCATACATTCCTGCACGACTCATCCCGGTCTGGAGTTCATCTACATGTACAATGTCAGCTGGGACAATATAGCTCATTAAATAATACACAGCCATACAAGCCGCCAGAGGAATGAAGTAGAAAAAGGCGACAACGACATTTGAAATCCCTCCCGCTAGCCAGCCAACAACTGGCGTCATCGCCATCAGCAGGGCTAAGAAGAACAAGGAGTACATCATGAGTCGACCCTTGCCAATCCTACGAATCATTCTGATCCATAGGTAAAGGAAGATAATGATTGATATAAGCAGGCCAATTGCTGGCGGGAGCAATAGCTCCATTGAGGTTAGCAGAAGCACACTCTGAGAATAACCCACAATTTGGGTTGTGATTGCAGAAAAGCTGAATGATAGAAAACCTACAATCAACACCCATTTCACATAGACAGGATTCTCTAGGACTGTCTTGGTTTCTTCCCTCATGCTCCTCTTTGGCATGACTATGTCTGGCTTTTCCCGTATAAATGCAATCGATGGCAGGTAAAATAGCACAGTAATGATTGCGAACACCAGGACTATCATGAAGCCAATCGAACTCAGACCTGGTTGGGGTTCAGCTACGAAGAACAGAGGAGTTACAAATCCGATAACCACTCCAAGTCCGTTAGCAACCCAGTTGGCTGTGTTCTGCATACTTGAAACCAAAGGACGTTCATCTTCATCTGTTATCTCTGGCATCCAAGCTTGAAACGCTGTGAGAAGAAACGCGTAGAAGAACTTGAAGGCGCAAATGAATAGCAGGTAATAACCGAAGATGACATACTGCAGAGACAGATCGGCCGTATCAATAAACCAGTTAGGCACAAATATCAGGAATCCAGTAATGGCCAACCCGGGCGCCCCAATGATAACGTAGGGCTTTCTTCGTCCCCATCTGGTTTCTGTCTTATCACTCCGAAATCCTATGAACCAATGTGTCAGACCGATTACCACATATGACGTAGCAAGTGCTATGCCATCAAGAAACCAGTTTAGCTCAAAAACGGTCCCATAGATCCAAAACGCTGTGAGGCCAGTGAGAGTTAAGAGAAACGACGAGCCGAAGCGTCCCATACCATATGAGACTTTCTTATAGAAAGGAAGCATTCACAAATCTCCTCCATCAAATACTGAAGCATAATGCCTATGGGAGCGGCGACTTAAATCTCTTCAAGCTAAGTAATAGTGAAGATTGGAGGGACAATCTGTGGCTGTAAAAACGAGTGATAATATTGAGTTTACAACGAAACTGGCAGAAGAGGACGTTGAGGATTTAATGAGCAGGTTACTTGCGCGCTATCAAGCAATCTATTCACGGGTCTGGGAGAATAGCGGCTTCAAAATCGAGTATTATGTTGGCTACAGGCTGGAATATCAGACATTCATACCGGTGGTCATCACAATAGAGAGAGGTCCATCAGATGCAGAGTGTAGTTTCAGATTCTATGGACCTAGGTGGGATATTGTAACAGTAGAACGAGAGCTCGATATTGCCAAACATCCTGAGAATTGGGGTACCTGCTACCATTGCGGTGCTAGCTACTACTACTATGGAACAAAGATACTCGATGGAAGAGTTGTGGAATGCCAGAATTGCTTGAAGAAATTCAAGCTTGATGCTGACTAGATTCAAAGAAACTATGTATACCTAGGGCCGAACATCTTGGTCTCGATACTTCTCTGGATTTGCTTCAAACGTGTCTTTGCAATACTGTGCGCAGAAGTAATACTTCTTTCCCTCATACTCACTGATGAGCGATGCAGTGGCAATGTCAACATCCATCTTACATATAGGGTCAATTGCAGTCTTCGGACTCTCTTCCGCAATCTTAGTAACTTCCTCGTAATCAGCAGGATTTGCTTCAAAGGTGTCCTTGCAGTATTGATTACAGAAGAAGTACCTCTTGTTCCTGTAATCGGTGAATAATTCGGCGTTA
>JAHQWZ010000093.1 GCA_029856425.1 Candidatus Thorarchaeota archaeon | reverse complement strand
ACAAAGAAAGCCAGAGGTTCATCCAGTTTCAATCCATAGTTCTTGAGATTCAATTCTCTTATTACCCTGCTAGAAACCCCCGATCGCTCGTCATAGAGGAGTGGAATTCGATTGGCAAACCTATACAGGAGGACTCCACTCTTCAGGTCCCCTCCATATGCAGCGCCAACTTCTATGATGAACGGATGCCCTTCATAGACACTGGGATTTCTCTGGCGCACAACCGCAATATCTGGATTCAATCGTTGTATACCAGTTTCTAGGAGATCCACTCCTGCAGGTGAGAGTGATTCTGCAGAAGGAGGCTGAAATCTGTCATAGCTATTCAGGGTCTTCATAATATTAACAAGCTCCTGTTCCGTCAATTCATTTGGATGTCTTCCTGGATCCAACCTAGCATCCAGGAGGAGTCTCTTAGCAGTAGTTGAACCTACTCTTTGAAACGAACCTGTCATAAATGAGCGTAGATTCTTGGCCCGGGTCTGCAAAATCATTGATTTCAGTGCCTCAACATCTACACCTCTAGGATGCGGCTTCATCTCTCGCGGAGTCATGGGTAGCTTCTCAGTCAATCGGTTGAGCCTGAGAGTATTGCCATCTGGATCATCGAATCGAATGGATGCATATGGAACTATCACGCTTGTTTGAGAAAAGTAGTCTAAGATCTTGCGCTTACTTCTCATCCAGTCTCCTTCTAGATAATACGATACTTCTGTTCCATGTTCACTGGATCCCTTGGTTTCCCGCTCGACTTCGATGATGATTGGGGTATTGTTCTCAATATCAAGTCGCATCAATAGTCTATGCCGTTCAGTACTGTCAACTTGGCCGGTTACAATCTCAATTGGCTTCTGGGTTGTGACTTGTCCATAAAGTAATGCGAGGCTACCTCCCAGTCCGAATGTGCCTCGACTTTGTTTTAGAGTGAATTTAGTTCCCGTCAACATTTTGCCAATCAGCTGGGGAACTTTTTCAGCAGGTATTCCAGAGCCGTTGTCTATTATGGTTAGCTTGAAAATCTCAGCTCCCGATTCAATGAGCGGTGCGTAATCATCCACCAGGCATTCCCTCTCTAGAGCAATCCATACTTCTGGCAAAACGCCTACATATTCACATGCGTCAAGACTGTTCTCTACGAGTTCTCTGATGGAAACATAGAGTGAGCGTGCTGGGTTGTCAAATCCTGCAATCGTCCGATTTCTATAGAACCAGGCGGAAACTGATAGCTCTGTAATCTCTGGAGCTGTTTGGCGAAGTGTTTGCAATATGGAATTCCCTCTCCGATATCTGGGATTCCCAAAGCCTGGTACGTCTTTGAACCTAGGTGTTACATCGGAAACATAGTGCCGCCTTTCATAGAATCGGAATCACGAAATAACCCGCGAGAAGTGTAGACACCAAGGAGGCTGTCAATACAACCCAGAGTGTCCTATTCCAGCGAAATATGGTACTTCCATCAAAGCCAGGAATAGGTATCATATTAAATAGACCAAGGAAGGAATTCAATAGCATCCCGTAGAAGATTATGAACTCAATAGGTAAAGCCAAAGCCCCCGATGTTATCACAACTATCTCGGCAGTGATAAAGAGCAAACCTGCAACAATGAGATTGGATAAAGGACCTGCCAAAGTGGACTTAGCATAATCATCCATGTCGCTGGCTCCTCCAACCTGCATTACTCCAGTCCCGAATATTGGGATGGCAAACAGGATTGCGACGGCCGAGAGATAGTATCCCTGCATTGTCATCCTGAAATGTGCATACATGCCATATCTCTGTGCGGTGAACTTGTGGGCAAATTCGTGAATCATGAATGAGATCCAAAAAACGAAGATTAGTGCTAAAGGAAACCACCAAAGTCCCACAAGGAAGAATTCAGGAAGGGCAATAATACCATTGAGGATTCCAATTGGTGGACCTCCCATAATTGAGATGCTTACAAGAATGGTTAAAACCGAAGCAATCCCCAGATCCTTGACCTCTGCATCTGTGAATCTGCGTCTTGTGGGCTTCTTGACCCTCACACGACGCGGCTGACCAATGATGTCTTCGTCATACTCATCGTCGTCATATTGGCCAGTGAATGAGTCTGCGATTTTTTTTCGCGCATCGTCCTTGGCTTTTTGCATTCCAGTGCACCCGTGTCCCTCTGGCAGTCTATGATCTGTACAATAGACTCCTCTGCAATATGGACACGTAAACATCAAGTCTTCTTTGCCGCAAAGGGAGCAGTTGGCCATCGCTATTTCCTCTTAGTGTTCACTTTCTCTGCTCCTGTTGACTTTCTTAAGGCTATTCGTAGTGGAATATCTTCGCCAGAATCTCTGAATACAAGTGGACCTCTCAGAAGTTATTAAGAAATTCGTGCATCTTAGTAAAGGTTCATATACTTTCTAATGTAACCTACCAGCAAACGCTTGATACCTAAGCGCTGACAATTGACCTGTGGCCCTCGATTCTGGGACCTATCAAATCGCCTAGAATCAATGGAAGCGGGAGGAAAGAAGCCTAATGATTGATGATGAATTTGAGAAGATTTTCCGTAGAATGATAGAGCAATTCTTCGGCACATTTGGAACACCATCGGGGGGCAGCGGAATAGATCACATATGGGACGAGCACTCGGAGGAGACTGCAATTCCCTTGGATGTACCTAATGAGAGTCCTAGGGTAGAGAGGATTGATCTTGAGGAATCGGTCATCCTCGTCATGGATGAATGCCTAATGAAGGAGGAGCTTCAAGTAAGTGTCAGGGGGAACGTGGCCACTTTATCATATGGCCCCTCAAACCTCTTTCAGCGGTTTGAAACTCCTTTTGTCATTGATGCAGAGAGTTCGATGATTTCATGCCGCAACGGAATCGCAGAGATTCGGCTGGAGAAGGATGAAGGAAATAGAGAATCTGATAACACCGAGAAGATTTTGAGAATTGAGTAGAGAGTGGGTTTGAATGTCAGAAAGTGGAGAAAGCTCAATTAGACTGAAAGTAGCCGCGGCGATGCCTAAAGACCAGGGTCGCGGTATAGTACGATTGAATACAGAGGTACGTGACCTCCTTCAGGTCCGTTCTGGAGATTATGTCCTCCTAAAGGGTACAAAGGAAACGGTTGCCATCTGCTGGCCAAGTCTCAAGGAAGACGAAGTTCTTGACATGGTTCGAATGGATGGTCTAATCAGAGCCAATGCGGGCGTAAAGCTCGGAGAGATGGTTGAAGTTGCGAATACAAACGTTCCTGACGCAACCCGGGTTGTTCTGGCCCCAAGTCAACCGGTACGATTCCAGCCTGGATTTGAGGATTACATTAAGCAGCAAATAATGAACCGACCAATAACTAGAGGCGATTTCATTCTTATTGCATCAATAGGGCAAGGTCTTCAGTTCACGGCAACCTCAGTTGGGCCAAGCAAACATGTCAAGGTGACGGCATCAACGAAGGTCGAGGTTCTCACGCGACCTGCCAAGCCTGAGGAAATATCAATTCCTCAACTCACTTACGAAGACATTGGAGGCCTTGGAAAAGAAATTCAGAAAATTAGAGAAATGGTCGAGCTGCCAATAAAATCCCCGGAGCTCTTCAGACGCCTCGGGATATCTCCTCCAAAAGGAGTGTTACTACATGGTCCTCCTGGAACAGGAAAGACACTGATAGCTAAGGCTGTTGCAAATGAGTCGGGTGCAAACTTCAAGACCATCAACGGTCCAGAGATTATGTCCAAGTTTTACGGCGAGTCTGAGCAGAAGCTACGGGAGGCTTTTGAGGAGGCGGAGAAGAACGCTCCAAGTATAATCTTCATTGATGAGCTTGACAGCATCGCTCCAAAACGTGCGGAAGTAACAGGTGAGGTAGAGCGGAGAGTCGTTGCTCAATTACTCGCATTGATGGATGGACTTGCAGGCCGAGGCCAAGTCATTGTTATTGGTGCCACGAATCGCGTTGATGATGTGGATGAAGCTCTCAGAAGACCGGGAAGGTTTGATCGAGAGATTGAGATTGGTGTGCCTGATCGTCAAGGCCGTTTAGAAATTCTCCAGATCCATACCAGATCTATGCCTTTAGAAGAAAACTTGGATCTCCAAAGGTTAGCAAATGTGACTCACGGATTTGTTGGCGCTGATCTTGCCGCACTTGCTAGGGAAGCGGCTATGGAGGCACTCCGTAGAGCCCTACCTCATGTTGATCCCGACACAGGAGATATACCTCCCGATGTGCTTCACGATCTTTTCGTAACACAGCATGATTTCGATACTGCGCTTTCTGGTATCTCACCTTCAGCTTTGAGAGAGGTCTTGGTTGAAAGACCAAATATACAGTGGGAAGACATTGGTGGATTGCACAAAGCAAAGAAGGAATTGCTTGAGTCTGTTGAAGGCCCCCTCAGATTTCCTGAGGTCTTTCAAGAGATGAAGATTAGAACCCCGAAAGGAATTCTACTCTATGGTCCACCTGGAACTGGAAAGACATTACTTGCAAAGGCTGTTGCCACAACAAGTGAAGCTAACTTCATTTCTATTAAGGGTCCTGAGATCTTTAACAAATATGTTGGAGAGTCGGAGAAGGCTGTAAGAGAGATATTCAAGAAAGCACGACAGGTTGCTCCCTGTGTGATATTCTTCGATGAGATTGATGCATTGCTGAGTCAACGCGGGCAACAGGATGAAACAGGAGTCACACGACGAATTGTGAACCAATTCCTTGCTGAGGTTGACGGACTTCAGACACTGCAGAATGTGCTAGTTATCGGGGCAACAAATCGTCCTGACATCATGGACCCTGCGATGCTTCGGCCAGGCAGATTTGA
Source organism: Candidatus Thorarchaeota archaeon (assembly GCA_029856425.1). Classification (GTDB taxonomy): domain Archaea; phylum Asgardarchaeota; class Thorarchaeia; order Thorarchaeales; family Thorarchaeaceae; genus SMTZ1-83. The sequence goes on along the minus strand of JAHQWZ010000093.1, from coordinate 2,293 downwards.
TATTCTACTACATGTCGAAGCGCCTGACAAGGATGCACGTTTGGAGATTCTCAAGGTTCACACAGTGGCAAAGGGCATTCCGGGATCGAAGAATCTTAATTTAGAGGAATTAGCTGAGAAGACTGCATACTTCTCAGGAGCTGACATTGAAGGTTTAGTTAGAGTTGCAGTGATGATTGCAGTCACGGAGGGCTCGACACCAACAAACATCCAGATGAAAGCAAAACCCCTCGAGATGAAACACTTCATGGAAGCACTGAAATCAGTCAGACCAACCCTAACACCTAATGTGATGGAATACTACGAGAAACTCTCAGCTGCACTGGAAGGACGTCAGATCGAGTCTGAGAGTAAGACTAGAAGTGATCTGTATGTCTAATTGATCTTGTTGGAGGGTCAAAGGTCTGGCCCTCCAAACCATCTCAAAGACAGGGAATGTCTTTAAGGTCACAGCCAATTCTGATTTTGCTTGCATCCTACTAATCAATAGAGTGAGTGACCTACAATGGGGCAACGTTGGATAGTCAATCTCTGCCCATTCCTTCATTTTGATAACTCAAGGGTACAGACCTACGAGCACAACATCAGTATTGTTTCTTGGAATGTCAAGAGCATTTTGGACTATCTTGAACTGAATCCAAGTCACAAATTCTGTCTAGATCAAGTGACTCTTCTTGAAGGATTCAAGCGACTCTTTCCGAACTACTGGGATTCCCTACACCAGAGGGTGCTGGAGGGAAGGATCGAGATAGTGGGTGGGACATATGTGATGCCAGATTTCATAATACCCGATGGAGAGTCTATAGTCCGTCAGTTCCTGTTTGGCAATCGGTTCATCAGAGAGGAACTTGGAGTAGATGTTAGAACGGGCTGGGCTATAGACTCCTCGGGTCACTGTTCCCAGATGCCACAGATTCTCAGGCTATGCGGGATTGATTCGTATGTATTCTGGAGAGGGATGCCTTATGACTCGCCAACAGAATTCGTTTGGAAAGGACTTGATGGAAGTCGTGTAAATGCGATATGGCTTTCTAATGGATATGATAGCTCTGCATGGCTATCAGAGAATCTAAGGGAGGCGTACAGCAATTTGCTCAAGGTGGCAGACATCACTGGCGAGAAAGCATCATCCAACAATGTGCTTGTCCCCGTTGGAGGAGAACTGGTGCCACCGCTGCCTCACTTAGCAGATATTGTTTCTCAATGGAATGCAACCTTTCCGGATATGCGGATGTCCATAGTCATTCCAAGAGAGTTTGCTGAAAAGATGAAATCTGTACAGGCTTCTCTGCCAATGATTTCAGGAGAATTATCATCTGGCAGATTTACATCCTCGAGATCTGGCGGCATGAGTGCTCGGGTGAAGCTGAAGCAAATGAATCGTCAGCTCGAAACCATGCTATACCTCGCTGAGCTCTATCTCTCGCATGCAGGTGATATTGAGAATACGAGGGCACTAGAGAGTATATGGCTAATCCTCCTTTTCAATCAGGATCATAACATCATTCGTGGTACCATAGCTGATGAGCCTTATCGACTCGCGGAGCGTCGATATAAGCAAGCACTTGACCAAGTTCAGGAGATACTCGAGGAGGCAATCAGTGGATTTGCATCGAAGATTTCCATTGATTCGACACGTGCATCCTTTGCTGTATTTAATCCTCTGCCTTGGAAGCGAAGTGATGTGACTCGGATAATCTTAGATATCTCAAAAGTCAATACTCCATTTTTTGAGATTCACGATCCAGATGGCAATAGCGTTCCGTATCAGGTGGTTGGAGAGATACCTGAAGGCAGTCCTGTCGAAGTCATCCTAATTGCTCGAAACATGCCTAGTCTGGGGTATAGAGTCTACACAGTAGAGCCATCAGAAATCCCGCCCGAGTTCGACTCTTCCCTTCGCACAGGAAAGAACTGGGTCGAGTCAGGCGACTTCATTGTCGAGTTTGATGATTTCAGCGGTGCAATAACAAGGATGTTTGACAAGCATAGTCAGTTTGAAACACTACGAGGTCCGGGCAATTATCTCACAATGGAGAGCGATGTTGGAGACCTTTACCGATATGCAAGGTCCCATCTCTCAGAAAAAGACTCTAGTCTAACAACACTTCGTCACTCAGGTAAGCTTTCTGTTTTGGAGTCAGGACCTGTGAGAGCTACTGTTGCGGTTGAAGGAGATTTCAAGGAGTCGAATAGAGAACAACGTGTTTTTCTCTACGAGGGTATTCACAGAATTGACCTTGAAACAGATTTGAAGTTCAATGGTAGGAGTAAGCGTGTTAGAGCCAACTTC
>JAHQWZ010000092.1 GCA_029856425.1 Candidatus Thorarchaeota archaeon | reverse complement strand
GCCATAAATATCTCCTGCATTCCATGAATCTCCAGCGCCACAAGTGACCCTACTTACTGCATCAAATGCAGGAACCGTGGTAAGATCGTCATCAACAATGGTTGCAGCGAAATGCGGAGTATGTAAATCAATTCTCGTTCCAGTTTCAGTCGACAAAAATTGTGCAGCAGATAACCAGTCCTCAGGTTTTGATGAGGGCTGGTCCCAACGACTATCCTTTCCACTAATAGCCCACGCAAACCAGCGAGCCTCATTCTCATTCAAACTTACTATGTCAACTAGACCTTCAGCCAATGCCTTCCTAGCAAGCGGTTCTATTATCTCTAAATGTCCAGAAGGATCGCCGACATCCATGAATCTCAGGGCTTTTGATGATTCTCCCACCATCGTAAACAGGTCTTCTGTAAGTTGAGCTGCATCGGGATTATGATTCAAGTTGAGTAAGGCTACGAGACTGCTCTCACGTATTGATGATAGGTCTGCTTCTGTGAGGTCTGAGAAGGAGAACTCCGCAGCAGAACCACTATCACTCACCATAAGATTCACGCGTCTTCCCTTGAATTCAAGCTCGATTGACACAGTTGAAGATAATCTACCATTTGTATGAATATGACTTAGATCAAGGTCAGGGCTCACAAGCGTCGGAAGTATTTGTGAACCATACTCGTCTGTAGTTACAATGAGAACGGGATCAAGACCTAGCGTGAGAAGAGCTGAGGCCGTATTCACGGAATTCCCTCCTCGACGAAGGAACTGTCTATTACCTAGGAGGTTTCCTCCACCTTGCTTGGCTAGTCTTGTTAGACCTTCGATGAATTCCTCAAAGCCTCCAGCTATGACAAAGTGGTCGACATAGAAATCCGGTAGAATTACTGGTCGCCCTACTTCGACTGGATTCTCAAGAGCTTCGATGAGCCGGTCGTACTCCAGCACTACCGCCTCCATTAGAGAACTGAACCGATATCAGACCTTCTTCAGCGCGGCCTTCACCATAGCTGTGATTCGATCTTCTTTGATACCAGTCTTCTTGGCCACCTTATCGATATCACAATAAGCCAAATCAGCGATCGACTTAATGCCAGCTGCCACCAATTGTTCAGCCTCATCCTTCTTGACAGGTCTGAGAGATACAAGCTCTGCAACAACCTTGTCATCCTTCTTTGTAGGCTTTGACTCAGCGATTTCCGTTTTAGTCAGCTCGGCAACAAGATCATCCAGATCTTTGATGTGCTGCTTAAGTATCTTCACATTCTCTTCATGTGTGGTCTTTCGTCTGACATCTATAATGAGCCCCATGCGACGCGCTTCTTCGATCGCGAGTCCAGCCTGTTCCGTTTCATTAATACTGAATCCTCGACCCCTACGGGGTTGGCCCTTACCAGGTGACTTCACGCGGGGCTCTGCCGCTATTTCGAAGCTCATAGAGAATCACCAAATTCGGCACGCCAGCCTGAGGTCTGCTTATTAGGCTTTCGAGATGGCAAAGACTCGCATATTACTTGGAGCGAGTAGTTGCTGATGTAGAAGAGGAAGACTGCACTACTAGTCAACCACCGAATTGATTCCATGCTGTCAAATCACTACAATTTCAGCATAGATGTTTCTTACTTGTCTAGTCCTCAGATATGCGATTATGACAGTATTGAGAAGGATGAACGGAATGCTAGATGTTAGAAGGTACAGGACAAGCGCCGCAACATTCCTTGCAAGAGCAATCCTCCAAGACCAAGGTTTCAGTTGCCAAAGCCCCCATCCCGTAAATACAGCAATTACTGATAACGCTCCACGAATTACTTCATATGCAACAATTGCAATCACGTAACCTGGTGAAACTGGATATATACCCCCAGCAAAGTTCATTAGCATAAAGACAAGACCCAGAATTCCTGACATAAACTCTAGAGTGGCTACAATTGTGACTGTTGTATCCATTTCGTCTACTTCTGCAGAGAGATCGTTCGTCAATTGTGACATTGTTTATTCCCTCTTCCTCGTCAGCAGTATTGCCATTGCCACCATTACTAATGGAATGAGGATACTCAAAGGAAGTATGATGAAGAACACGGGCACTTGGATGTCCATACCTCGGGGGATCATTTCCAGAAATACAAACACAATGGTCACGGCAAGTATGCAGCTCATCACGATTAGAGAGCCACCAACAAGATACGCCCATTTGGGTGGTCGACTCATGGCGCTCGACCCTTTTCCCAAGAACTGCTGTAAAGTTGGCTCTCTAGTCACTTGACACATGGATTTCAAATGTGGTCCCTGTTATTTACCCCGTTTGTACAAATATGCTTTTAGCCCGCTCACGGATTGCTATGAAGGAGGACGGCATTTGGAGTCTTTAGTTAGATGAGCGTCGAAGTATATTGTGAAGAGATTAGTTATGGGTGTTGGGCTTTCGAGCTGGGATCTAAAAATCCTCGAGCGTCGTCTGCTTGACTGACATACGTTTGAACATTAAATCGAGTTTCTGCTGTTGTCTTGGCTTCATTCTACCCATTAATTGGAGCATCTGCAGTGCGTTGAACGGTGCATTTCCACCAAAATGATTGTTCCAGTATCCTAGAACGGATTCGGTTCTAGACATTACATCTTCTAAACGAGGCTTCCATTCCCTTAATTCCTCAATGGAATAGAGATAGTTATACCATGGATTCACTCCATGGCCATGCCATCGTATATAGGCGAAATCTGTGGTGACACGCAAATCAATCGGGAGCTTGGGTTCATCAACTATCACGTATGCCACACCATAGTCCTCAAGCATCTTCGAAACCCTCTGATTGAGCCAGCTCTCATCCCTAAACTCAATAGCATAACGAAAGGATGAATCAAGCTCTGAGAAGAACCTCTCCAGATTGGCCATCTTAGAAATGTCCCAAGGCGGAAGTTGAATCAGCAAAGCTGCAATCTTGTGTTCCAAGGGACTCACAAGAGAGTAGTAAGATTGCAGAACTTCACCGCCCTCGCCAGACAGATCTAGTCGACTGTCATGAGTGACTTTCTTAGGAATCTTGGCAGTGAAGAATTTGTCCTCACCTAGCGATGCAAGATGCTTCACAAATTTCGCTTGCGGTAGGGCATAGAACGTTGAGTTTATCTCCGCAGTTTCGAAGATTGCAAGATATTGCTGAAGAAGCGATCCTCTTGAGTGATAGAAAACATCCTTCCAATCGCTTTCATAGGACCAGCCACTTGTTCCAATATGGAGCCCCTTTCTTGGCAATGTCACGGTTTGATGATGGTAACAAATGGGTTTCTATCTTCCGGCGTTGACGAAGAGATTCATAAGAAGCAAAGACTGCGATGCAGGTGTGTTTGACCAATGAAGGCAGCAGGTATCAAGGCCGAGTTCAACAATCTTGAGATACATATGGGCGACTTTCGTGACAAAGGCTTCAAGATGAAGTGTGACGTTAGTTACGAGGACCTTCTCTTGGTCATGGATGGAGGGAAGAGGACAGCACGTCTTCATGCTCGGAACATCAACAATGTCCATCTGGAGAAGAAGGCCATACGTATTGCCGCATTAAATTTCGAAGTTTCAGAGGGAGAGAAGGTTAGTGTTGCCAGTGGTTCAATAAGACTGGAACTTGGAAGTGAGTCCGAAGCATGGTACAAAGAGCTTTGGGGCTAGAACCTCAAACTGGAACATCTTAAATACAGGACAAGACGTGCCGACTCCCGTGCACTCGTGGTGATTCGGATGTCTGAGCAGATAGAGTATGTTGAGCTTCGATTTGTTGACATTCTAGGCCGAATGAAAGCTATGATTGTGCCTTGCAATCCAGCGGACACATTAGATGAATTGAGAAAGGATCCTGTTCTGTCAGAGGGAACGAGTCTAGATGGGAGTTCAGTTGCTGGACTCTCAATGGTTGAAGCTTCAGATCTCCGTCTAGTTCCTGATTCAGATTCATTGATCGAACTCCCATATTCACTTCAGAGAACAGCTGCTGTGATGTGTTCTGTAAGCGAGAAAGAAGGTAGAGAGGGAAAGGAATCCATTTACCCACTAGACAGCCGAGGGGCACTTCATTCTGTCTGTGAAAGACTTCTATCTGGAAAAATGTCTCTAAAGGCAAAGATAGAACCTGAATTCCATTTCATCACACAGGACGGGGAGCTATTCGATTCCAGCGGATATGCGGACACATATCCTCAGAATCCTGGTGCTGACATCCTCCTTGAAATTGCCACTGCTATTCGAGACATGGGAATGAAACCACTTATGATTCACCATGAAGTGGGAGAGGCGCAACAGGAGATTGAAATCTCACACGCTGATATACGGCAGATGGCTGATTTCATCCTGACTTTCAAGAATCTCGCCAGGACAGTTGCAGCCAGTCGAGACATTGATGTTTCTTTCATGCCAAAACCCTTCGAAGGCGCCGCAGGGAATGGGCTTCATTGTCATCTTCAACTCTGGGATGGAGCTGAGAATCTTTTTGGGAACCAGAATGACGATCATCTGTCAGACACCGCAAGGGCCTTTATTGCGGGCCTTCTTGAACATGCCCCGGCTCTAACAGCAATAGCGAATCCAACGATAAATTCCTACAAGCGACTTGTTCCACACCATGAGGCTCCAGTCTATATCACTTGGGGCTTCAGAAATAGAACTGTTCTGGTACGAGTACCACTCTTCCAGGACAGAGAGAAAGCTGCTATTGAGCTGCGGTCTCCCGACGCCACATCTAATCCATATCTTCTGTTCTCAGCCATTTTAGCTGCAGGTATGGATGGAGTAAACCGGGAGCTGCAACCTCCTGAGCCTAGGAGCGAGGACATCTTTCATCTCACTGATGATGAGAGAGAAACATTTGGTATCAAAATGCTTCCGTCTTCATTAAGGGAGGCTCTCATTCACCTTGAGAGAGATGAAGTGATACGAGATGGCATTGGATCCAGATTGATTGATGCTTTTATCCGAATAAAGCATGATGAGTGGAGAGAGTACGTCAATTATGCCGTGACGGGGTGGGAATGGTCAAAATATCATTCATTCTAGTGGTTCCTGAAGTATGCTGACAGTCTATCAAATGCTTCATCTACAGCCTCAGGAGTTAGAGGCCCAATTGAGATGCGTAAATGCGACTCGCCTGCCTCTCCAAAGATGCTCCCTGGAAGAATCAGCATCTTCGTTTCCCGAAGAATATCAAGCACAAGCCTACGAGAGTCAGTGCAGCCATTCACTCTTGGAAATATGTAGAATGTAGCAGGGGTTCTCGCAGTTTCGAGCGCGGGTATCTCGCTGATTCGGAGATAGGCAAGGTCTCTCAATAGACTTAATCTATCTATTTCTTCCTGAATTTCGTCAAGGCTATGTTTCAATATGTCAAGAGCAAGCATCTGACCAGGAGTGGGAGCACAGATAGTGACAGTGTCTTGTACTTTCATAAACTCCTGAATGAATTCATCAGAACCTACGACATAGCCAACTCTCCATCCACTCATTCCGAAATCCTTGCTAAAGCTGCCCAATGAGATTATCCGCTCATGTGCATCGGAGCGCGATCGTGGACTATAATGAGTAGCACCTTCATAGACAAGTCGCCCATATGTTTCATCAGATATCAAAAACAGGTCCTTATCGATACAAAGGTCGACCAGAGAGTCGACTATCTCTCGAGAATATACTGCACCAGTAGGATTGTTGGGAGTATTAATGAAGATTGCACGTGTATTTTTGTCCACAGCAGATTCGATTTGATCATAACATACCTGAAAGTCAGAGCCCACGGGAATTTCTGCAGCTTCTCCTCCTGCAAGTCGCACAGCCATGACCGAGTTAAAATAGAAGGGAGAGGGTATCACGACCTTTTCGCCCGGGGATAATACGGTGAATATTGCCCCTGCAAAGGCTGCATTTGCCCCGGCTGTTATGGAAATCTCATTCTCTGGATCAACTTGAACATTCCAATTCTGACGCAGGTAGATTGCCAACTCTTCCCTAAGCTCAAGATTTCCTTGTTCGAAAGTGTATCTGTGGGTTGCTGGATGGAGTAATGTGTTTCCAAATGCTTTCAGAGAGTCCGTAGGAGGAATATGTCCTGGGATACCCGGACCAAGATTGAGGAACTCTGGCGACGAAACATATCGTTTTGCGGCCTCAATCAGCTTCGGGATTGGAGGCGCCATGATTCTATCAGTGCGGTATTTCATCAACGACACCCTTTGAAGGGACCACAGTCAGTAGGTATCAGATGTCATGCTTTGATAAAGGCATATTGGCGGCACCAGAATCCAGCACCGTGGCAATTGTCCATCTCAAGCTTAATATTGAACCACACTCTTATCAGCTCGGTGTTCTCAGTTATGGGCGAAGAATGCGAAGCCAAAATTCTAGGGTCTCCAGAAGCTCAGGTTGTACAGACAGAGATAAAGCTGACAATGAAGTCTCCACTTCTGGTGTGTTGTTTTCCATCTGCGGGGGTCATTGGGACCATAGCAGCAAATACTATGATTGAGCAGTTCGAGATGGAAGAAGTAGCCCATGTTAGGTCTAGATACATGCCTTCTGCTGCTGTCTTTCTGGATGGCCGACTCCGCCACCCATTTAGGATCTATGCCAAGCAGGAGAAGAACCTCCTAGTTGTTACTGCAGAACTCCCTGTTGCAGAAGAGGGAATGTACGCGGTGAGCTCAGCTCTTTTAGACTGGGCTTCAACATTGGGTGTCAAAGAAGCAGTCATTCTAGATGGAATTCCAGTGCAGGGCATTCCCAAAGATAGAAAGGTCCTCTTTGCAGCCGAGGAGGAGAAGATTGCAGAACTTAAGGAGGATGCGGAGATGGAGATTCTAAAGAGGGGTATCATAACCGGGATTGCAGGCTCCATTCTCTCAGAAACCCTCTGCCGTGATATGGTAGGCTTTGCATTACTTACTCCAGCAATTCCTATGATGCCTGATCCGGAAGGAGCGGTTCAAGTTCTTAAAGCCTTGAATAGACTCTACAATGTAGGGGTGGAAGTTTCAGAGCTGATGGAAAGTGCTGAACAAATACGTAAGAAGATGGAAGAGGTCGCTCAGCAAGTTGATGGTATTAGAGGGCAGCAGCCAGGCCCCTCAACGAGCGGCTATGAGC
>JAHQWZ010000091.1 GCA_029856425.1 Candidatus Thorarchaeota archaeon | reverse complement strand
CGCATCTGCCAAGACTTGCCATCCTATGAAATCCTCTGGGTTCAACTCGATTGCTTTCCGGTATCTTGCTAACGCTTCTTTGGTCTTCCCATTATTGAATGCAATTCGCCCGAGATAGAGGTGCAGAGTATGGTCATCAGGGGCCAGCTTCATCATCCGAAGGTATGTCTGTTCAAGCTCTACTGTCCGCTCCAGTTTCATCAGTGCCCTCGCAAGTGGCTTTAAGACCTCGAAGTTGTCCGGTTTGATTTTATCCGCTCTGCTCAGCATCATAGCTGCGTCCTCCCAAGACTCCAATCGGATATGCGTCATGCCCAAGGAAACAAGCGCGTCATAAAATTCAGGCTGAATTGCCAGACAATTTTCAAATGCAGTCTTCGCGTCTTTGAATTTGCTTCTCTGAAGAAAGGCAACACCCAATGCCAGCCAATATTCATGCCTGTTCGAATTGATCTTGAGGCTTTTCTTCAGGTATTTTATCGCCTTCTTGGATTTCCCCCTCATAATGTATAAGGCTCCCAGATCACCGAGCGCTAGGGCGCTATTCTCATCCAGTTTAAGACATTCTTGGAATGCATTCTCTGCATCTTCTTGCATGTTCAGTGATAAGTATACAACTCCCAGCAGATGCCATTTCTCTGAATCCTCAGGATGTGAACCAAGATGACCAAGGAGCTTCTTTACATCTTCCTCACTGTAAGACAAAATCATCATTTCCTGGTAGCTGGTGTGTCCTAACATTATGGTGGTCTATCAAAGTAATCAGTGTTCTGTTGCTTTCAGCGAAAGCAAGTGAGAGTCTGCAGACCCTCATTGATTTCATGGTGATGCTGCATTGAATATCCCCATTCTCTTCTTACATCAATGGGACCATTCATTAGGTCTACCAGAGAATCTTAATGACTGAATATGACATCTCCTATAATCGAATGGGCTAATCCAGATAGGACATTGGCAAAAGCTCTCTTTAATTCACTCAAAATGAGTGCGATCATTTCCGGTTCCATCGACCACCAACGCGGAACAATATATGTCGATTCGCTTGATGACCTAAAGGTTGCATGGTGGTTATTCAGCATTTTAAATGCTGTAGCCGGGGATAGCAAATCAGAGGCGGCTAGGTATATAATAGAGCAATTTCCTCACATGCGGGTTCTGAATGTCGCAGACAAGGATTGGGAGAATCTTGTTAGATCCCTGTGGGGAGAGGAGCTTTATGCCATGCCACGGACCCGGCTGTCTGAAGAAACCCTTGATCTCAAGCATCTGCGAAAGCTAAAGGAGCCCTTACCTGAGGGTTTCATGCTTCAAAAGGTCGACCGTGAGTCACTTGACAATCTTGCTGATGCAGCGATGGGCTATCATATCCTTCAATTCTTCGGCACACCAGACGATTTCATTGAGAACGGTTTTGGATTCTGCATCAAACATGGCGAAAAGGTGGTCAGCATGGCTTCAACTTACACTCCGTATTCTAATGCAATTGAGATTGAGATAGATACCTTCGATTCTCCTGAGTATCGAAGGAAGGGTCTTGCAACAGCTGCTGGGGCAGCTTTGCTTGAGTACGCACTAGATAATGGCTTGACACCAAACTGGGATGCCCAGACCCAAATTTCCGTCAAATTGGCACAGAAACTTGGATACACCAATCCAGAGCCATACGAAGTATTCATTCGCGTAAAACCTGAGCACAAGGAGAAGCTACTGGCGGCTCTTGCGTAGGGCGCCATCCACCGAAACTTCGCAATTCTTCCTTCGCCTATTTACTTAATCTTATTAGAAAAGAAAGAGAGCATTCTACTAGGGGGTATCGTTGTTATACGTTGCCTGATAAGGAAAGACTGACTGAGAAACCTAGTCCTGTTGAGCTAGATATAATTCGATCGTTTGGGTGGTCCATTATCGCGACCGAACTCGCTCTGTACGAGAGATACGTGAAATTGTCTTCTTTTCGTTCTCTCACTACAATAGATGGCTTCAAGAAGCATCTTGCTGAGATGGTGGCTAAGGGGTTCTTGACACAGGAGGCACTACACGGGCAACGAGCTTATCGACGCGTTCTCATTGATGGCGATTCACAGGAAGGTATCACGCCGAAATTCCCATTAGATGAGATGCGCCTGGCATTGGGAAGTCGAGAAGCTAAACGGAAGGAGGACAAACTGCGCAAGTGGCTTCAAGGCAGCACAGCTCCGGGAAGCTAAAGACCATTTTTCGTGTTCCCGGTTTAATGTAGAACAGAGAACAAACCCTTGTTGTCGAAAGCTATCCTCTATTCTTGAATAAGCTACGAAATTAAATCAATCTTCATAAAAAAAAGCAAAAAACCTGTTTTTCAAAAAACCTATTAGATTCGTTCTGCAATCATCTTGGGGTGGTATTCGTGTTGAGACACCGTAGGATGGGTGCCTGCGGACTATTCGTGCTTCTGATGGCTCTAGGACTTGCACAGATGGCATATGTCTCTCCATTGTATGGAGAGCATCCTAGTCAATTCTCTGTTAAATCCGGCTTCTCTCTGTCAGAAGTCATTACTATTTTGAGCAATGCAGACTTTTCGACCTACGCATCAAGCGGAAACGGTCAGCCAGGCACTCCATGGATAATTAAGGACTATGTCTTGAGCAACGCTTTAGGCGAGATTATTAACATCGAGGGAACAACTGATTATTTCGTTATTGAGAATTGCATCCTCGATGGAGTTAATGAGCAATTTGAGAGTATTTTCCTATATAATGTGCAAAATGGTGAGATTAGGAATTGTACAATGAAGAACAACCGTCACTGTATCTTTCTTAGAAATGGATGCCAGGATATATACATCCACAACAACACTGTGTTAGCATCTGATCAGAGTGGAATTCGGATTCTGGATTCCCAAGATATTATTGTTGAGAATAATCTCGTGTATGATCATCAGTTCAATGGCATCTGGTTCCGCAATAGTCCTCGCACCTATGCGTGGAATAATACAGTGTATGACTGTGAAACAGGAATCTGGGCATTCGAATGTGGATCTAATGCTGATTGCGAGATCATCGACAATACAGTCTATGGTTGTGATAATGCGATCTATGTGAATGCAACCACGCATACCACAATTAATGGCAACTATATTTTCGATGTGAGTCTTGCAGATCCAAACTTAACTGGAATCTCACTGGTGAATGGTGCACTCAACAATACTATTACCAACAACACTGTCTTTCAGAGCAAATACCATGGCCTGATAGTGGACTCGACATCACATAACAATACGATAATGCACAACTCGTTTGTCAAGAACAATGTGGCATATGGAAAACAGGCAATGGACAATGGTACAGATAACATCATAGACTACAACTTCTGGGATGATTGGACTACACCGGACGAGGCTCCTGCTGATGGAATTGTTGATTTGCCATACATTCTAGATGGAACAGGCACTCCCTATCCACCTTCTGACCCTCATCCGCTCACTACTACTGCAACCGAGATTCCATTCCACTTTGTTGGTGTTCCTGAAGTCATTTTCCCGAATGGCGGCGAGCTGATCAATGACACTGCGACAATCATGTGGAAGGATTCTCAAGACAGTCAAGGACATTCTATCAACTTCACCGTCTATTATTCCCCGAATAATGGTGCTGATTGGTATGAATTGATTGAGAACACAACTGAAACCTCCTATGTCTGGGACACTGAGCTAGTAGCCAAGGGCGATGAGTATCTCGTGAAAGTGGTTGCAAGATGCTCTGCTGGCCTAGAAGCAGAGGACACCTCAGATGGAACCTTTACGCTTCAGGCACACACAATGACTAATCCTATCATTTCATACCCGAATGGAGGGGAAAGCATTACTGGGACTATTGACATCTTATGGTCTCCAGCAATTGATTCTTGGCAGCATGATGTGACTTACACTGTCTTCTATTCTGATGATGCAGGTTTCTACTGGTATGAGTTGGTCACTGATTATTCTGAAACTAGTTATGCATGGGACACAAGCACTGTTAGTGAGGGAGATTCTTATCTGATCAAAGTACTCGCTGAGTGCTCAGAAGGAACGCTGATGGAGGACAACTCGGATGCCGTGTTCTCAATTGGACAGCATGTGCTCTCTCTTCCTACTGTCATCTATCCAAATGGTGGCGAGCTCATCAACGATTCTTTGACGATACTATGGACTGAAGCAACCGACTCATATGCACATTCGGTGACATATGCAATTTCATACTCCTTCGATGCTGGTTCAAATTGGATTGAACTTTCTTCAGGTGAAACAGGCACGAGTTATCTCTGGGATACAGCTATCATCCCCAAGGGATCTAACTTCTTGATCAAAGTAATTGCTGAATGTTCTGAAGGATTACTAAGTGAAGACATCTCAGATGGTGCATTCACACTCCAAGCCCATACTCTCTCAGCACCGGATATAGCCTACCCCACTTCTGGAGCGATGTTGACTGGGACAGCGGAAGTCACTTGGACTGCTGCAATTGACTCATGGGGTCATGTTGTTACATACTCCCTCTATTACGCTACTGATGGTGCGACCTGGATAGAGATAGAGTCAGGGATTACTGGAACTAGTTATAATTGGGATACAACTGCAGTAAATGATGGTTCTACATATAGTCTAAAGCTGACTTGCAGCTGTTCTGACAGCCTTGAAGCAGAATGCATTTCACAAACCTTCTCAATTGGAAACGAAGCAACGACGACAATAACAACTACAACTGGAACAACAACAGTCGAACCTCCCCCTGATGGTACAATGATGTTAATTGCAGCCTTTGGTGGTGTTGGGGTTGTGGTAGTTGTTATAATTATCATAATCATACAACGGAAGGGGGTAGCACCTTCAGGTGGAGGCGGATCCTGAATTCAGTCTTTCCTGTTGCTTGAGGTAAGGATTGCAGGAAGGCAATTCAGTAGAATGATGTAAATACAGCTTAGTGTATTTCATAAGCCAATTCGAAGGACTGCTTCGTGATTCCGGAAGGGAGATTGCCATGAGATATCGAGTAGGGGCTTCTATATACGCCATCGTAATGCTTACTATTCTTGCAGTTAGCTCATCTTATTTCTTAGCGCCTTTGAGGCCTGCTGATGAGCTATTAACGATTAATGAACTTGTAATGAATCCTGCAGACTATACTGTGAGCCCCCCAATTACAATCGAAGGAGACCAAGACTTCGAAGACCAAGCGAATGCAAACAAATGGCCTGGCGATGGCTCGTCTGGTAGTCCATACGTTATCCGGAATTTGAGTATAAGCTCTGGGTCTGACACGGCTATCCTGGTCAATATTAGTAATACCAATGCATATTTCGAATTCAGGGACTCAATTCTTAGCGGAGGTCTATGGGGTATATATCTCTGGCAAGTGAGTCATGGCGCTATAGTCAATAACACGATTGAAGGGAGCGCAAGTTCTTGCATATATAGCGGCTATTGCGACCTCCTTTCTGTGGAAAATAATACACTAATGGACGCAGATGCTCATGGTTTAGAATGGAACACAGTATACCACTCTGATATCAAGAACAACACAGTAAAGGAGAATGGTGATAGAGGACTCATACTTGATTACTGCGTAAACTGCTCCATTACTGAGAACACTGTATTTGGAAATGGAAATCATGGTGTGAATCTTCGTGATGCAAATACAATAGATATCGAGAACAACAGAGTATACAGCAATAACATAGATGGGATAGAGTTTGGCAACTGTCATCACTGCAACGTTACAGGCAATTACATCTACGATAACGGTTTTCGTGGAGTTGATGGGATGATTACTCAATACCTGCGTGTAATAGAGAACATCATTGCTGGAAATCCCATATGTGGGGTCAGCATAAGCGGAGACCATTCAGCTGTAATCAATAACACATTTTATTCAAATGCATGGGGTGCTGTGGCAATCGAAGCCACAGATGTTACAGTCACTTGGAACAACTTCATTGATAATAAGGAGTTTGAGACACAAGCACAGGTGTCTGATAGTGAAATAGGCAACACCATCGATTACAACTATTATGATGATTGGACTTGGCCAGATGCCGATCCGATTGATGGTATAGTTGATGAAGCCTACTGGATAATGGGTGCTGCCCTTAGCACAGATCCTCATCCCCGTGTCAGAGCATTTCCCAATGATAAGATTCACCTAGTTACCAAACCAATGATTGTGTCACCAGCCCAGACTGATTATTCACATCACACAGAGATCAATGTTACATGGGGACCTTCAAGTGATACATTTGGACATTATATCACTTACTCAGTCAACTACTCAAGCAATGGCGGATTTGACTGGATAGAAATCGCCACCGAATTGGACCAGACCTACTTCTTATGGGATATCACTCAAGTGCCAGAGAGTTTGAACTATACATTGAGAGTGGAAGCAACATGTAGCACTGGAACATCAGCATTTCGAGAACTACCCTTCGAGTTTGAGATTCGCCACCATGTAGTATCTACTCCGACGCTTATCTATCCTAATGGTGGGGAGCTCATCAGTGAATCATGTTCCATTCAGTGGCAATATAGCCAGTGTACATATGGTCACATCGTCAATGCAACTATCTACTATTCGCCAGATGGAGGTGACAATTGGCACCTTATCTTTGCTAATACGACCATGACTATGTACTCTTGGGATACTACTGGCTTGGTAAGAGGGTCACATTACTTAATCAAGGTTGTAGCGAAGTGCAATGAGTCAGCAATTGCTGAGGATGTATCTGATGCAGAATTCTCTCTAGTTGAACCTGTGACCACGACACCAACAACTCAAACCACTATTCCCACGACGACTACTACAACCACCGCACCGCCACCTGAACTGCCTTACGTGTTGATTTCGCTTGTTAGCTTGGGGGCTGTTGGAGTCATCATAGTCTTTGTGGCTGTACTTAGACGGCGTTCTTAATCTAGAATCCGTAGATGCCTCTAAAGCCGCTCAGCACCCAGCAGATGAGAAATTGATACGAAACGAGACCTTAATATTTACTATTGTTAACATTCTAGTCGATTAATATGGGACAAGTAGGTCATTTTGAGTTGGCAGTGGCCGATGTTGATCGAGCCAAAGCATTCTACGAGAAG
>JAHQWZ010000090.1 GCA_029856425.1 Candidatus Thorarchaeota archaeon | reverse complement strand
GCGCTTTCCCATGCACGGCGAGCCACCAGACCCAATGAATCGCATCTGGACATACTAGGAACCTGATTCAACTGCTTTCAATCTCCTATTCACTAAGACTCGATTCAATCTCCTGTTTTAGCTCTAAAGCATCTGTTCCGCCCGATATTTCAAGAAAGACTGATGATTCAGATTTGTCACCAGTGACATAGATGACGAGAGTTAAACCATCAGTTCGGACAACCTTTCGCTTCGGTGGAGTAAGAGTTTCTTTTAGAATACTAGTCATAGGGGGATATCGCAGACTGATGACTGTCCATAGTTCTTGCCACTGCTCAAATGTAAGGGTGAACTGAGAAAGGGTAAGTCTGTGAAGAGCTTCTGACACTCTATTTAGCAGAACACTCCTATTAGGAAAGTCAGTGTCTTTCATCAGCTCGCCGTGATTTTCAGTCAGCTTGCTCACATCCTTATCCTTTAGCCCCCTCTCTATGCTCTGAACCATTGCTACATACCGCTTCCTCTTGAGCTCCTTTGCAAAGCCCACATAGTCAATCTTGACCAAAAGGTCACTCTTCCCCATTTCCTTAAGCTCATCAATAGCTTCTTTGGAGGCGTCACCTGTCCGCAGCTTCTCCATCAGCTCAATAGCAGCTTCACGCTGCGCGAATCTGGTTGAAGCGAGTTCCACCAGATGACTTGTAAATGCGAACCTATCACCGTAGAATGGTGATCGCTCCATTTCATCACTAGTGAAGCGCGTTCTATGCCAGAAAACGAGTGGAGCCAACGACTTCACAATCTCTACACCAACTTCGCCAGCTCCAACCAGCCAGGCGGCAGCTTTTGCGTAGCGATTTAGGTCCTTGGCAGCTCGCACACTGAGGGGAATTATGACCTTGTTGCAGACACTCTTCGCTGTATTAAAGTGACAACCATCACATAGACCAGTTTCAACTGTCAGCTCATGAGTTTGGCTCTTGTCTGTCCGAATGCATGCCCCAAACTCCCTGACCAACGAACGCATATACTCTGATGCTAATGGTGAGACTGGAACCTTGTCAGCAAGATTCCATATTGTCAAGAGATCCTCTTCACTGAGGATAGCTGGAACCTGCCACAACTCATCATATCCGAAAAGTCGCTCGTCTCGAGTTTTGAGAATAAGTTCTAGGTCGTTTATGGTTGGCATAGTGATGGGAACAGCAATGCCAAACCGATCCAGAAAGGGAGGAGCCAGCTCAAATGTTCCAGCATCAGATGGATTGAGAGTGGCAAACAGACAGTACTCTTCACACTTCTTGACCTCATCATAGTACTTCAGCTCACCTTCGGCCAGCATCGATAGCAGAATGTTCTGGGCATGAGGCGTTAGTCTATTGACCTCATCGATCAACTTCCAAAAGCCAGTAACAAACTTTCTCCACACCACAACCTCTACACCATCTTTCATGAGCGGACCAGGACGTAGCGTAGCCACCATTTTCTCTTCAGTGAGCTGTGGGTGACCTCTCAACATGCCATCATCAATCTCGTCTAAGCTTTTCCCGGTCATCATCCGTCCCAGAAGCTTCACGAGGGTTGTCTTTCCTCCTCCATGACCACCGACCAAGAGCATCGCAGAACGTGGCACGAGTGTGTTCAAAATACAGGCACCAACAATCTGAGGAACACGTCGTGTCACAACATTGTCACTTGTCCGTGCACGTTCCTTGAACCTAATCGCAAGATCTGTTGAATGAACGAAGAGACCTCTGCTCTCTATTGTTGTGATTGCGTTCCAAACTTTATCCCGGAGGCCACTTGTCGGTTTGCTCATGGCGAATCAGCATGAATGACACAGGACGTGCCTTAATCCTTGCGTATAACCGCGAAAGGACGGCGCGGAATCATGTTGCGTTCGAAGACATTATTTGCAGAAGTTGTCAGGTCTGGCAAGCCTGCCGGAGAGGTAATACTGTGGGAGAAGATGATATCTACGCAGATACTGTCATACTGACAAAACCTGAGGATCTGGAAACTGACCGACTGGGCCAATATTCTATTAGAGAGAATGCCAGGATGTTCCATGATTCCATAATCCGTTTTGGCAGGATGGGGGAAGACCTGCGCACAAAAGGACTAGCCTTTGGCGGAAGGGTGCTATTGGTTGGGGGAGTGGGCACCGATTTCGAGGAATTTGTCCACTACTTGTCGCGTGAAGTTCCCATCAACATCGTGCGTCCTCGATTAGAGAGGATCCTTGGACGGTCAGATAGTGTGAGAGAATCAATCAGCTTCTGGTTCGAATTCGCAAAGAGAAATGCTCCCTGTATTCTATTCCTTGAGAGAATAGAGTATATCGCACCGGCGCACACGAGAGAATCAGCATTGCTGGTGGTAGAAGCAGAACAGATTAGCTGGGACAAAAATGAGGTGCTTCTCATAGCCTCAACATCATCACCGCAGGTGATGGATGGCGAGCTTCTGTCGATTTTCAATCATACTTTCATTTCAGAAGCAGCTACATTGGATGACCGAGTTCGCCTCTTTGAAACAGCCTTCAAGAACAGAGAGGATCTCAATCCGACTGATGCTGCAGAGTTATGCGAGGGGTGGAGCTTTGCGGAAGCAAAACACCTCGCAGTGAAACTAGTCTTGGAAGAGAAACAAGAGGAAGGTCAAATCCCTCGAGAGAAGCTGGAACATATGGTTGCGGAGAGTGGAGTCCTCCCGGTAGGAAGAAAGCGGGCATTTGAGAACATGGTAACCAGAATTCAGGGACTACAGGTGCCAAGCATTGACTCGGTTGAGCCAGAATATCCTGATGACTTCCTGGATCAGCTCTACCTCCTTGCTGTTGGCGAAAACTACACTGAAACTCAGAGGGTGATAGAAGCCCTCAACTCAGGCCTGCCTCTTTCTTCAAAGGACCTTGAGTACCTTGTTGAGTATCCATTCTTGATGAAAGGAACACCGGAAGACCGACTTACAAGATTACTGAGGGCTAAGAAGAACAATGACAGACTGCGGAGAATAATGGGACGGTAGGAGGAATCTACACGTGAATAAAGCCAAGGTCCACATTGGCTCAGTCAGGCTCAAGAATTTCCTCTCATTTTATGAGGGAGTTGTGAGCTTTGACACGGGACTCACTGTCATCATCGGACCCAATGGCTCAGGAAAGACATCGATTTTCCATGCAATCAAGTTTGCTTTGGGTTCAAATCAAAGAGAAGAGCGATACTCTAAATGGAGCGACTTTGTCAGGCATGGAGCTACATCTGCAGAAGTGGAGCTTAGTGTTAACAATGGGGGTGTCAGTCACAGGTTCCTTCGGCGAATTGACCGTGATGGAATTCCCAAGGCCTACCTAGATGGAAAACGAGTGAAAGCTGCAGAACTAAGACGCCTTGTCAGTTCCCTTGGGCTTGATATAGATAACACACTGGTGTTCATGCCTCAGGAACGGATCAATGCTCTGCGCGAGATGAATCCAATTGAAGTGCGTCGTCTAGTCGAAGAAGGCACTGGTCTTAGTGAAATTCGGGATCGCATTGCACTACAAGAAACCGAAGTCGCACAGAATAGGCAGAAGCTTCAGGCAGCAATTGACGAGTCTCGCGTTGTTGAGAGAGAGCTCGAACTGCTCAAGCATGATCTAGCAAGGCTTGAGAAGAAACGGGCTCTTAAGCACGAGGAGAAAGAGCTCGAACTCGAAGTGAAATGGGCTACTCTTGATGATATCAAAACTAGAATGGTAGAGGTTAGAGAAGAGATTGAAAATAGAGAATCCGGTATAGTAGATGTTCTTGATGAACAGAAAGCTCTGGAGGGGCAAATGGAGGAGAATCAAGAAGCTGCGTCGAATGTAGATTCTCGCCTCCAAATACTCCATCGTGAGATAGGAGGGATAGACGCAAGAATAGATGAAGAAAGACGGCGTATGCAGCGTCTTGAGGATGAAGGTAAGAGCACAGTGGGGGAGATAAATCATCTAGAACGCGAACTGAAGAAAGCGGAGCGCGAGAAGATTGATGCCAAAGATGTGCTGGAGAGAGCAGCAGCCAATAGAGAGCAGTTTCTCGAGGACAAGAAAGGCATTGCCACAGAAATTGAATCAGTCGAGATTGATTTGGACAGAATTGAACAGGAGCTCTCATCATTCGAGGATTGGAATACAATTCGCACGGACGCATATATTGCCTACAAATCACTTCAGAGTGATATCGAGAAAAAGGATTTGCTGCTTAGAAGTTTCCAAGAGCGGCTCCAGAATGAAGAGGCTGAGCTACAGAGCATTGATAGCAAGTGGGCGCATGTATGGCAGGCCCTTGAAGAAACGGATGAAAAGGAGCTTGCTCGAAGAAAAGGTCAGCTAGAAAGGGAGATAACAGCACTCAATGAACTACGGTTCCAGAACTCAAGTCTTGTATCACATCTTCAAAAGGAGATAGATGAAATCAGAGTGAAGCTTTCTGAATCATCAGAACGTATCCCTAGTACGGTGAGGGATTTGAAGAATGTGATAGCTGAACACAAATTGACTTCTGTTACGGGACCGCTTGTAGAGCTCCTGATGAGGAGTGATGAGCTATCAAGTGCTCTTGAGGCGGTCTTTTCTGGGAATCTTCCTTTTGCCTTCATTGTGAATGATCCAACTGATTACCCATTGGTTCAAAAACTAAGAGACAAATCGGGCGCGCCATCTCCTATCATCATGCTCAAAGAATCAAATATGGCATCTCCGAATCTTCCATCTGGCAAGGGAATTGAGGGATGGCTTTGGAATATCCTCTCACTTGATGAAGATGAAAGGGCACTCCTGAAAAAAGCATTTGGGGATATCGTACTCACCAGTAGTGGAAGAGTCGCATCGCGTGTGGCAAACCAAGAAGGACTTATGGCTGTATCCCGGGATGGGTCTGTTGTGGATGTGACTCAAAAGAGCATTATAAGTCATCCAAAGCATGATCCAACAGGTTTGGTGTCAACTGCGCCCCTCCAGACTCGTCTATTGAAAATAGAGAGGGAGCTTACGGTCTCCCGAAAGAAAGTGACAGAAGTTATTGAGAAGCTTGAAAAAGCAACGAACGAGAGAGAGAAAGTCCTTGAACTACAGGGATATATGACGCGCTGGAGCAGCACTTGGGAGCGAAGGAAGAAACTCTCTGACAGTATCCCGGATATCCAGGAAAAGATTGTCGGCCTTGATGACGAACTAAAGGACTTGCAAGTGGAGATTGGAAAAGCTCAGAGAGAACTTAGAAATCTAGACAGTTCGCAACCACCTGAAAGAAGCAGACTTGTGGGACAGAGGTCTGCAATTCGACTGAAGCTTAAGAAGCTTCAAGGAGACCTCTCAGAGGTAGAGAGTGGTATCCATGCAACTGAAAGAGATGAAGACAGAAAAAGAGTCGAGTTGAAATCACACAAAGAGAACGTTTCAATGCTATCTGGAAGAATTAGGGAACTTAAGGAGAAGATGAAGAATTCAAAGGGTGAGGCAGCCTCCATAACTGAGCTGATTGAAACGCTAGAGCTTGGGCTCTTGGAAGCGAACGACAAGGAATCTAAGCTAAGAGATGAACTCGCTAAAATCAACGAGATACTCCGGACCATCGGTGAACGACTTGTTGAACTGAACCTCATGGCAAAGGACAATCGATTTCTGGTCCTGCAGGCAAAGAAGCAACTGCGGAACCTAGAAGAGGAAGAGAAGCGGCTTCAACAGGAACTTGAGAAGGAAACTAAGCCTGAGAGATTAAGACCACTTGAAAATGCCAGACAGGAGCTACTGCGCGTCAGACATCTCCTGGATGACTACGAGGATGTTTCCGAAAGTGTGGCACATACGGAATCTAGACTCAAAGACCGCCTCTCTGAGCTGATAGTTCAGGTGGATACCCTGAAAGTTGAGCTATTCGAGGCTGAGGCCACCGTGAAGCACATTCGAGACCAATATCACAATGGGATGAATGCGACTCTATCCAAAGTAGAGAAGAATGTGAACAAGATTCTTGCCACAGCTGATTTTGCGGGACGGGCTAAGTTTACCCTCACTCTGAGTGATGGAATATATGGTGTGGAGTTCAAGTCTCGCATAAAGGGGGACGAGTACGGCGAGTTAAGTCAGGGATCAGGGGGAGAAAAATCCTTGATTGCTATAGCACTGATACTAGCCCTACAGAGATTCAATCCAGCCCCAACGTATGCCTTGGATGAGGTGGATATCTTTCTTGATGCCACGAATACAGAGTCGGTAAGCAGGCTTCTCTATGATGCTTCTCGTCGAAGCCAATTCATCTTATTCACGCCTGCGAAAAGCACACACCTATTGAAGCATGCTGATAAAAGAATAGGAGTCGTTTCTCCTAGCGGAACGGATCCATCGGTAATTGTTGAAAGCCCAAGATTCTCTGGGCAATGAGGTGCACTTCAATGAGCAGAATTGAGGTCTTTGCAGAGAGCATCCTCAGGATAGCTGATGCAGTTCGTTCAGGCAAAGTCAACCCGCTTGAGATTCAGCTTACGCCAGAGTACAAGAAGCTCCAAGACATCAAAGCCGAGGTTGGCAGTAGACTAGACATTGATGAAATGCTAAACGAAGTTCTAGGTGCAAAAGTTAGCAAGGTGCAGGAACTTGCTCGTGTTATCGCATCACCAGCGCTCTACATATCAAAACTGAGAACACTGACTCCGAGAAACTTTGCAAGATTGATAGTCTATCACCACCCAATAGGAATAGGACATCTGGACCATTCAACACTAGATCGCTCGGCAGTCAGAATCAGGAAATTCATTGATAAGCTGGGTACAGAGCAACCAGAAGATAGAATTCCCACAATCACAGCATTGCCTAATGGATACACATTCCCATCTGAAGACGCCATCCTGCTGGAGGATGTAGAAGCGTTCGGTGCTGGCATTCCCATGGACCAGAGGATTTCTTTGGATGAGATCATCCTCAATGAGGATTTCGACGAATTTCTTAGACGTTTTCTCTACATTGTGATTCTAATATCAAAGGGCATTATTCAGTATAACCATGAGGATAGGACTATTGTCAGGGGGCACGGAGCTTGAACGAATACATTATCCTCGTGAGACTCCTTACTCGTTCAGGAGACCCCATTGGAGCAGGAGTAGAGGACATGCTCGGAGCACTAGGTTTTCCCGAAGACACAGGAAGACATATCCTATT
>JAHQWZ010000089.1 GCA_029856425.1 Candidatus Thorarchaeota archaeon | reverse complement strand
ATTCGGTCATCTCGTTCTGAGAGATGCGGGGAAAACGGACCTTGAGGTCATGAGGTACACTAAGTCTCTGTTCATAACCTGACTTGACCTTGAGTGCAGTCATGGTCAACTTATGCAGCTTGCATTCATCGATTCTATCTCTGTTTCTTCCTGTCAGCAGCTCGTCTTCATGCTGCTCAATGATCCCAAGAAATGCACGAACTACTCTAGTGTCTCTTCCAACGGTCTGTCTAAGCCTCTGCTTAGTGCTCGCGGTCATTGCCTCCCAGGTTATTGGAACCTTGACCGCAATTGTCACACCCTTGGACCGAGCCATTGTCAATTCGCCTTTACTATATAAATTTCTGACCCGTTTCTGAGCCAGTTGAGTTCACTCCCCTTCTAGTTCAGAAGGAGTCTTTTGAACTCGTACAAGTATATCGAGTGCAAAGTTAATAGCAGTACTTGTAACCATCTTCTTGAGGATGAGAATGCTATGGCGGCCGCCCCTGATGAAATGACACAATACGATTGGTTTGGACAAGCTAGAATATATGAAATGAACAATGAGTATGATGCAGCACTTGGAGCATATGAGAAAGCGTTGGAGATAGACCCCAATTTCACAAAAGCTTGGTTCTACAAAGCGAAGTTGCATCATCAGCTCGGACAGAATTCAGAAGCAATGGAATGCGGCAGAAAAGTGCTGGAACTGAAGCCTGAATGGGAGAAACATGTTAGGAAGTTTCTGCCTGCCATATGAGAACTGAATCTACTTCAAGGCCTCTGATGAGTCTGGATACAGCAGAACATAGACCGCTTGATTAAGGGTCAATATATTGCTATTTACCCACTCGAAGACCATATCCACATTCTCTTCTGATGAAAGCCTCCCCAGCGCCTCCATCGTAGGCTCTTTGCAATGAGGAGTCTCAAGTAATTCCTCTATCGTTTTCACGAGAATCATCTGTCTGACATCTGGGCTAGTATCAGTCAGCCAATGAAGCACATTATCTTTGACTTCGGTTTCAACACCAGAATGAGCTGCAGCCTCACTCAACGTATTTGATATTTGAGTCACAACCTCTTGATCCTTGATGCCCTTCAGTTCGTTTTCGACAATTGTTACGATAACCTCAGTAATGTCAGGATCGCTTCGAAGGATGCCAACCAGGTCTGCTCGTGCCTTCATGGGGCCGTTCTCATCATCTCTAGTCAAAGGTGTCGAGACTCCTTTCTAGTCTAGCTATTAGAACCTTCATCACTGAATATAGATGTTGCTCGTCTTTTGTCAAATAAATCGCTCCAAATCTGGCAGGGAGTCGACAATAAGGTCGGGAGCTGACGATCGCCCATATTTCTCCAGCATTTCTTCAATTGATTGCTGTCTGAGGTTAATCCAGACCGTACTCAATCCTATTGCCTTCGCGCCCACCATGTCATTGAAGAACTCATCACCAATCATTACAGATTTGTCTGGTTTGGCGCCTAACTTACCAAGTGCATACTCAAACGGTGCTCTATCAGGCTTGAATGCCTCAATATCACTCCCATCAACTACCACATAGAAGAAGCGATCAAGTTTAAGGTTCTTCAGAATCTGCTCTGCATGGCCCTCAAAGGAGTTTGTAACTACTCCCATTTTGATATCGAATGACCTAAGTGCAGCAAGCAGAGAGTCAACACCAGGCATCTTTTCCGAGAGCTGCATATGCAGACTCTTGAAGCGTTGAGCAGCTTCTTCCAAGAGTTCTTCACTAAAAGTCAGCTCTTGACTGACCAATGTTTTGCGAATAGCGTCTTTCACGACCTGAACCGGTGACCTGTATATCCCGCTCTCAGCCACTTCCTTCAGCTCGCGGCGATAATTCCCAACGAGCTCCATAATATAGGAACTCATCATGTCCTCCGGAGTGTCTGAGTATTTTGCGAGCAACCACTCGCTCGCCTTGAGCGGGTAGTAGTGAGTATCAGTGAGAGTGGAATCAAGGTCGAATAGGATTGCTTCGAATGATCTCAGACTGAACTTTTTCAAAGATTAGCCGCCCTTACCCAAGTAGATGCCTTTAGGGTCTAGCTTGTGCATAATATCAATCTGTTCTTGTGTCGGTTCACTTGTTATTGGAACATCCTCAGGCACAATCAAGTCAAACATGACATTGTCAAGGACATCCTGCACCGTGAAGCCAGGATGCACTGACATCAATCGTATCTTCAGACTTTCTGGATCAAAGCCCATCTGACACATGTCTGTTATAACAACCTCAGGGCCCCCACCAACCAAAGACCATTTCTCCCGTGACCCAGGACCTTCCAGATGGCCAGGGCTTGTGAAGTAATCGAGTTTCTTGACAAACTTACGCTTGTCGTGAGTCATCATGATGATGAGGCGTTTTGCTGAGGATGCGATGTCGTTACCTCCACCGCTTCCAGGGAGCTTCACTAATGGTTTCTCAAATGGACCGATGTAGGTCGTGTTCAGATTCCCATACTCGTCAATCTGTGCGGCACCAAGGAATCCAACATCAATACGACCTCCCTGAAGAATGAATCCAAGGGTTTCGATGAGACCGATGGCTGCTGAACATCCGTAGTAGTATCTAGTGTCTGCAACCGACAGAGGCACCTCTCTGGGACGCGCGTCTATGAAACCAGCCTCTGAGATCAGGTTTGCGTTTGGAGCATGACTCTCTTTTGCCAACAGCGCAGCCAATAGAGGCATTCCTGTACCGCCAAAGACTGCTTCGCCGTCCCGCACATGGCTTGATGCACATGCGACTAAGAACTCTATCTTGCTATACTCAACCATCAGACTCCCTCCTAGTACCCCCAAGGCTTCTTTGCCTTCAATTTATTCAGGTTCTCCCATCCAATCTTCTCGAGATACTCAGAGTGGCTTTCAACACCCAGGATGTAGGTATCCAAGTATTCCTGCCACCCCTCTTCTGTTCTTGTAAGTTTGTGGAACATTTGTAGATGTTCAAGGTCGTAATCATAGTAATTGTGACACATCATGGGATGAGCTGTGTATGGCAAAATCACAACATGGTCTACGTACATCGCCGGAATCTTCGTCTGGTCGGGATTTGTGCGAATCTCCTCCTCGTCTATGAGCTCCTCAGCAAGAACAATGAGCTTATTCCCACACCTTGAGCCTTCAATATCCTCCCCAACGATGCCATCTATCTGAGCATTCCCTGTCATATCAACACGTTGTACATGCACAATGCTATAGTCGGGCTTGACTGACGGCACCAAACAGATCTTCTCTCCAGTGAATGGACAATCGATAATCTCCAGTTTCTTGTCACCCTTGAATCGGGCCAATCTTGCCATATCTGTCCCCATCAGACTTCTAATTGGCATGAATGGCACATTGAGCGATCCTCCCAGAAAACGCATAGCCATCGCTAGATTGCTGTAGTCCTCGACCTGCAGCTTCCCTTCTGCAACACGTCTCCGGGCATTATTTGATAATCCTAAGGCCTCAATTGCAGTAAACGCGATTTCGAACTTATCCGCCACTCCAGCGCCACACATTATCTCAAGATCAACCTCAGACCCACAGGTCTGAATATTGAGATGCCGCTTCTTCTGCCTTGTCAACTCGTGAGCAAAAGCAATGGGCGCCCTCTGAAAGCCAAATCCACCCCAGAATATCTCTGATCCGTTAGGAACCATCTTTGCGGCTTCAGCTAGAGTGATTCGTTTGTCTTCTACCTCTGCCTCAGTCAAGAAATCTCACCTTGCGTAGAACATCGGTGTTGCTCAAGAGCGGTGAAAAAAAGGTTCCTTTTATCTTTGACTGGAAGAATGTGCACCTAAGACGATTCCTCAGGTGGCACATCTTCCTCCTCATCTTTGGATTTCCTAGCTTTGCTCCCCTTTAATTTCCAACAATCAATACACAGCATGCGACCTGATGGAACTCGTTTCCCATACCGTTCAATTGTACCGCAAGTGTCGCAAGGCATAACAGGATTGACTTCCTCTCTAAGTAGATTAATGCTATGATATGTAGATAATTGAATGAATACTACCTGCAATTGATAACTATAGTTAACTTTATATAGTATTTGGTTAGAAACTGGATGAGGGAGATGAGTTGAGCAACAGACCAAGTATTCTCCAAGTAGTAAATATATTTGCAATTATCATAACAATAGCAGTTAATGCTCTAGCAGAGATTATCCCTGTGAATGGGGTAACATCCAATGTCATTTCAGACTCCTATCCTAGTCTGTTTACACCTCCAGGTTATGTCTTTTCAATTTGGAGCGTCATCTACACACTGCTGATTGTTTTCATGATCTATCAAGCTCTGCCAAGCCAGAGAGGAGCATCATATCTAAAGCCAACCAGTGTGTTCCTTGTTCTAGGCGGTCTAATCAACAATTCGTGGCTTATTCTATTCCACTATGCGTATGAGCAACCGGGAATCTATGTGTTCACACCAATTCTAATTGGACTATTCCTTGTACTAATGCTATACACATATGTCAAGCTGGAGATTGGAGTGGTCAATCTTCCGATAAGGCAGAAGATTGCAGTCCATCTACCTATCAGCGTCTATGCTGGATGGATATCGCTGGCTGTGATAGCCAACATTGCATCGGTCCTAAATGTGATTATTCCTGGTATTCCAATGGCCACACAAGAACTCTGGACCGCACTAGTAATCATTGTCGCACTTGTCATCACAATGCTTATGCTGGTCCTTCGTCGGGATGCGGCCTACGGCTTAGTCGTCGTTTGGGCAACCGTAGGAATTGCAGCAAAGCAGATGGCAATTCCAATCATCTACTTCACTGCAATTGGAGCAGCTTTGATAGTCGCAATAGCCATTGTACTGCTTCCTCTTATCACTAGAAAGGGATTTGGAGGATTCTACCTGCGAAATTCTGGATGAGCAAAAAAAGGGGAGATGAGTGGTGTGCGGCGACACCACTCTCTGCTTGTGACTAGCTTCAGATTACTTGAGCCTGCTCCAAGAAGGCACTCCTTTGAAATCACTTGATCTCAGGAGACCTCGCTCTTCCATGTTCTCCAAATGCCATCTGAACTCGTTCTTTCCGACAATGATGTCTCCAGAGAGGATATGGAACTTCTGGTAGAGTGTGGCCTCGAACTCAATTAGTGCCTTTCCAAAGGCCCACATTATCAACTCCTCAACTTGTGGAGGAACGGTATTAGGTGGTGCTAAGGGAGGCTCAATAGACTCTGGTGGGCGTGCGCCGAGTAATACCAATTATTTCACCAAGACCCACTTCTCTAGAGTATATATAATGACCATTTTACAGATTACTAAAACGAATAGGGATACGGAGCCCATAATCCCCGATTTTGTGAAATACACTTCAAGATTATTCAAAATGATTAAGCGGATTGCTATAGACTAGTTTAGGCAAATCATTCATACCTGCAAATTGGCGAAAAAAGCCCCGTTTTATCGACAGTCTAGATGCTACAAATCCTAAAATTAACTCAAAATCATATTTTGCTACCTGAAATGCCACATTTCGGGATAACGCATCAACCAAATGTCATCCCGGAATAGTCGCTGTCCATTTGATGTGATTTCAATGAATTCGAACAGAATCTTGAGCGGCCGTAGACCCACTGCAAGACCATGCACAGCGGGTCAAAGAGAGTTGTTGAGGATAGGGCTTCCGATTATTGCAGTCATCCTCCTATTAGTACCTCTGTGCTCAAAGGATGTTACTGTTCAACACTTTTCCGATATCGACAGGAGAATAGACGAGCGACATGAAGCTGCGTCAAACCTGATTAGAATCAATCTTCCATACTTTGTCGAGTCGGTAGCGGCAGGAAGTACTACCTATGGTCGGGGGGTTGCTTGGATATTCAATGATACTCTCCGATTCAAAGACCCAGTAAACATGGTTGATGCATCTGTAAACATAGGCTTCGGGAACCCAATCTTTCAGACACTCATTGGGGCAGATATTGATCTCGATGGATACACCGAGTTCTTGTTCATGAGGTTCAATACGACAATGAAACTCGTGGTAGTTGATTTCGACGGAGGGGGCTCGGTGACAGAGTACGATTATTATAAAGTGCCTGATCCTACGGGGATTATCGTCGGGGATTTCAATGGTGATACTATTCCAGATGTGGGCGTTTATAGCAGGATGAATCTCATCATCAAAGACCTAGTCACCGACACATTTTACGGAGAATTTCCTGATCCCCTGTTTCCCTTTACTACGGAAGAGATTGTTAAGGCATGCGTAGGCAATTTCTCTATTGTGCCTGGCGATGAGATTGCGGTCATGTGGAACCAAGATCCATGGACACCCATGAGCAAAGTCGTCGTTGATACCATATTTGGAGACGGCACCTCCATCAATCCGTGGCCAATAGAATCGGGAATGCATATTCAAGGATTTGACATGGTATCATTTGAGCATGAAAACAACTTCGATAATGTCGCAGTGACAATGCTCGATCAAAATACCCAGGAGAGCATCCTGATTGGTATTAATGCCAACCTCACACCGAGATTCGAGCTACGAGACCCAAAGTATCAGTGGGACTCCTACGTGAAGACAGGGAAATTCAACATGGACACGCAGCAGGATCTTGTTGTTGTCCCCGCTCAGAGGTCCAGTTTGGTCTTTGTCAGCGGAGTCGATGGAAGGGTTCTAGGAATGTCACAAGAGGAATGTATGAGTATGACCCCACGCGGCTTTGCGACTGATCTCCTTGACTCAGACACGCAGACTGACGTGATGCTGGAGGGGCCAAGGGGGCAAGTCGCATTGATAAGAGGCAGCAGTGGTGAAACTGGCTATGAGGACCCACGACTCCCCGGTCCATTTCAACAGGTCCTGTCGTACGATCTAAATAATGACGGAAGAAGCGATGCAATTACGGTTTATGGGCAAATCAATGTCCTCCTCAGTGATACGGAAGCGCCTCAAGTGACCCTTGACCCCCTCTACCCGACTCATCCAACTGTCTATGACCCCTATCTCAAAGTCGAACTAACAGCTACCGATGAGATGTACATAAAGGAAGCAAGGGTCTACATTCGTCCTGCAGACCTCATGATTCCAGGCTATCAAGTCAACGAAATGACAGAGGCACAAAATGGGAAGTACATCTTCTTTCAAACAGATCTGCAGCCTGGAAATTACCAATATTACATTGAAGTTGTGGATCCATATTTGAACACCTACTCGTACGGTAATTTCACTCATCCATATACTATGAAAGTGGAGGGGCACTTTGCATCTGGAATCCACTATAATGTGACTTTCGACCAAGCTCAGAGACATGTGCTAGCACTAGGTAACGATTCTTTTGGTGAGAGTCGTATATACAGTGTCGTTTCGGACTGGGAACAAAGAATCATGAGCCTGAGAGTCTTTGACTCCG
>JAHQWZ010000088.1 GCA_029856425.1 Candidatus Thorarchaeota archaeon | reverse complement strand
CACGTGACAAGCCACCAAGTATCGCGTAGAGTGGTGCATTCCGTAGCTTTCCTGCGAGGTCATGCAGTGCAATGTCAACTCCGGCCCTCGCTGTGCCTCCTGCCAGAGGATAGCCATCCATTTCCTGATCGAGAAGATTGATGGCGGATGGATTCTTTCCAATCAAACTTGGCCCCAAGTCCTGATCAATGACTCGTTTGATGTGATTGAAGTCATCATCTGCCGTAAAGGGAAGTGGACATGCCTCGCCCAAGCCTGTGACTCCATTTTCGGATGTAATCCATACAATCACATGGTGTCGAATAGTGGGCTCACTGCCGTATGTTGTCACAAAATCGGTAGCTAGATGTGTTTGCACAAGTTGTGTTCTGACAGACGTTATGTAGGCCATTTTTGTCACAATCGTCTAGTTTCACGAGGGCTGGCAACACGAGTAGATTAATCTGTTTGAGTATATACTCAAGATGTAACACATCATCCTAAGTAGGATTGTATACTGAATTTTCAGCAGAACCCTTTGGATATCGAACACATTAGATTGATAACCATCCTGCAGATGTACCTAAGGTGATGCCACATGCAATTCGCGCAACCTGAGTATATGGATACATTCTTCCAGTACATATTTGGCTTCTTTGACCAGCTGTTCTCAACACCCCTGCAACCGTATATTCAATTGGGCCCAGGTGACTGGTTCTTCATCATTTATACGATATTCTGGATCGCAGTAGTTGCAATAGTACGTAGACGCGGCAGTCGTAGAAGTACGTATCAAGTCTAACTTGACTGCATTGAGTGAGGACATGAGAATCAATCAAGATGCCATCAATTCTATGACATTTTGCTATTGGGAATTGGATGCAATCATAGAACATCGCATTTTTCTGGCAGACTAGTAAGTGAGATAACACCAGTAGAAGGAAGACGGTTCATCATGCACAAGCTTCTCCTTGATATTCCAACTCAACTAGAAACAGAAACGCTGATTGTGAGGAAGTACAAAAAGGGTGATGGAAAGGACCTTCTAGATTTACTTGAACGTAGTAACAACAGAGAGCTTCTCAAAAAAGATGCAAACGAGGTAGAGAATATTAGAACATTAGATGACGCTGAGATTGATTGTAGAGAACATGCAGCAGAGTGGGAATCCCGCACAAGATTCGTGATGGGGATATGGCTGAAATCTACTCAGGAATATGTGGGACAGATTTGGATTGAACCGAAGAATTGGGAAGTGCCCTCTTTCGAACTAGGCTACTACATCGACCAGGGTTACATACGAAAGGGCATAGCAACTGAGGCAGCCAGATGTTCATTGAGGTTTCTTTTTGAATATTTGAATGCTCACAAAGTGATAATCACAACGAGCGACACTAATGAGAGAAGCTGGAAACTGGCTGAGAGATTGGGGTTTAGAAAGGAAGGGCATCATCGTGACCATGGCATTGAGGACGGTAAACGGTGGGGCCTGTACTACTATGGCATGCTGAAATCTGAGTTCAAGAGTGCTTAAGTGCAGTATCTGAATGAATCAGCATCATGGACGCAGGCATCCGTGAGGAGCTATCTGCCCTCTTGCAGGAGATGGAACAAGACCCTGAAGATGTGGATAGTTGGCTCAAGTTAGGCTGGAAGCTCTATGATGATGGCCAAATTGAAGACGCAGTAGGTGCTTATCGAATCGCGTTGGAACTTGATCCCACCAATGCAGATGCCTGGCGGGAGCTAGGAGCTACCTTGTTTGTGGTAGGACAAGATGAAGAGGCAGAGTCTGCTATGCGAACCAGCTTAGAGTATGATTCAGACGATGCAGATTCTTGGTACAACCTCGGATGTCTCTATAATGCCGGTGACAGGAATGAAGATGCTGAGAATGCCTTCAAGGCAGCGCTTGAACGTAGACCAGAGGGGCCGGATATCTGGTGCAATCTGGGCGTACTATATTCGAGCACGGGTCGTCCCGAGGAAGCGGAAATCGCATTGAAGAAGGCCCTAGAGATTAAACCGGAGCATCTTGTTGCATGGCTGAATCTGGTTCAATTGCTCCATTCTGAGGGTCGCACTGATGAAGCGGAAAAGGCATATGATGCCGCAGTGGAACATGTTCCCGGCTTTGAGAGTCTCGTTGGATCGATTCAGGAATATGCTGATGAGAATCTAGATGATGAATACTAGGGGAGCTCTTAACATGTGTTTCCGTGCGAGTGAAGTCAAGAGCACGAATTTGCCTGGGGTTTGACTTTTGCCTATTGACCTATCATTCTTTGAAACTCCACTCCAGACAATTGAGCTAAGAGAACTTCCTGGAAACGGGCATATCATTGATGTTGGGGGAGGGGGAGAAGGACTTGTCTCCAGAATCGGGGGCGCTCAGGTCTGTGCCGTGGACATCGATATGAATAAGATTCGAGAGGCGCAAATCCATGGTTTTTCGTCTCAATGGCTTTTAGCTGATGCACAGACTCTCCCTCTGAAGGACGCTTCTTTTGACACGGCCACACTCTGGTTCTCTCTGGGTTTCATTCGCGATTGGTCTGCAAAGGAACAAGTTGTTGATGAGGTTGTTAGAGTTTTGAAACCAGAAGGGCTCATCTCAATTCTAGGAGCGACCATTGATTGCCTCGAGGATAGATTCTTGCTCAAAGCACAGTTTTCTTTCGCTGATGGAACAATTTCGCGGATGAGTTATGGACTGGCAGGCCGGCAGAATCAGACCATTGAAAGCGTTACTGAGATTCTCAGGCAAGCCGGCCTAGCAGTATTATCAGCAGAGGACAATGCTTTCTGGTTTCGGATTGAAGGGCGAAAGCAATAGAGTATCCTGAATGTTCCAAAAGCTTAAAGTGGGAACCACTTGTCTGACCGTTCAACTCAGGGGCTGGGTAAAGAAAAATGAGCTTAGCAGTATGGTGGAGAAGAGGCAGCAAACCAGGACTCATCTTGATTTTCCTTGGGATAGCTGGACTAGTTCAGATTCCAATCCTTTGGCACGCGCAAGCCTACGTTAATGTGCTAAGTACTGAACTCCAACTTCTTATTGCTCTAGGAGCTATGGCCGTCCTGAGTGGCGCATTCATCCTCATGGCAGAAGCAATGTATCGATGGGCACATATCATTTCAAAGAAGAAGAAGAGGCGGAGACAGAGAGAGAAGAATGACATCATTTCACGGCTCTCCAGATTCGCAAGATCACGAACAGATATGCCAGCTTTTGTCGGAGTCGCCCTGTTGACATGCATGTTCTTAATGTTCTACTTCATTCCATTCGCTATTGCTGACGGTGCCAATCTTCCCTCGTCACTAGCGACCATTGCATTCCTTGACCCCCTCTTCATCTATCCGATTGCAGTCAATGCGGCTGCAGTTCTAGCCGCTCTTGTTGCTAGTTATATGAACCATAAGATAAGGTAGAATCATCAGAGTGTTAATTCCAGACCTGAAGTCTTAAGTTTCATGAGTTCTGGTAATAGTCAAGGTGGTGTGTGGTCATGGTTGATGTTGGGAGCAACGCGCCAGATTTTACATTGCTAGAGGAACCCGGAAGGAGTATCACATTGAGTGATGAACTGATGAAGGGAACTGTGGTTCTGGTATTCTATCCAGCTGATTTTACTAGGGTATGCACAGAGGAATTATGCCTCTTCAGAGATGCACTTGCGGAGTATAATGACCTAGGTGCAAATGTTCTCGGAATCTCCGTGGACGGCATTTTCAGTCATGCAGAGTTCAAAGAGAAGAATCGAATACAGTTTCCACTGCTTTCCGATTGGGAAAAAACTGTCATTCGGGCCTACGATGTTGTCCATCCAGACCTTGCGGGGATGAAAGAGGTAGCCAAGAGAGCTGTCTTTGTGATTGGTGTAGATGGAAAGATTAGCTACAAATGGGTGGGGGCGAGTCTTGGCGATCTTCCCCCCTTCGACGAAGTGAAAGTGGCAGTTCAAGATTTGACTTAGAATTATTGCCAGCATGAGTCACCCGAATCGAAGAAGCAGACCTACAGTAAGTAGGACCACGAAGATGGTAAATTCAACTAGCATCCTTGGATGAGTTCTTGAAATCTGCAGGGATTCAAGATTGATAAGAGTGTAGATCAGAAAGACAAGAGCAATGACTGATTCCACAATCATGATATTCCCGATGGTGATTGCAGCCATCCCTATCCCTTCATCACTATATGGTCAGTATTTATCATGAAGAAGTCCTGGTACCGCATTTGCTACAGAATCGGTTTCTCTTCTGATTCTCTGTTCGGCAGTTTGGGCATCGGGTTTTATGCTCAGATTCATCAGATGCTCCAATCTTGTGACGGACTGATTTCACGTGATGGGTTCCACCCATTCTGCTACCAGCGCTCCTGACTTCAATGGAAGAATGATGCTTCAAAACATCTGAGTACAGTAAATCATCTTGGCCTTCATTACTTATCTTGACGTCTTCATTGATATCATGATCGATGAGTACGTTGCCTTCCCGATTCAGAAGGCCTGTATATTTCCTGCTTTGAGAGGATAGTCGCTCTCGACCATTGATTACTATGAGTCTATTACAGTTTGGACAAGTCTTGGCTCCTGGTTCAATCTCTGTTTTGCACCATGGGCATCTCACATATTTGACCTCCGAGTCCACTATGCAGAGTTCTATTCTTCTCTTTCGTGCGGTCGCTACGTTTATAAAACTTGGACTTCGAATCACAAAATACTCGTGCCTCGGTAGATCAGCCAGGGAGATCGCACGGCTGAAGACCGTGTTGTCGTGTGTTCAAATCACACCCGAGGCACCATTTCCTTTGCTCATTCAGCTCAAAACCCTCTGATTTAAGTTAGCGTGAGAACATGGAGAGTAGGGCAGACTATAGAGGAATCCACTTCCGCACATTCCTCTTATACTTGAGGAACTCATCGCCGAACCGTTCTTCCAGTTTCATCTCTTCATAGTCTGCCAAGGTGTTATAGAAGGCGAAAGCTATCACCCACATGACTATCGAACCAAGAGAGAAAGTAACTACTGCAAGACCCAGGTAGAAGAGGTGGGTTCCGAAGTACATCGGGTGGCGGACACGGCCATAGACACCTGAGGTCGCTAGTCCCCCTTCATGCGTATCAAAGAGGTCCTTGTGAGAAGCGTTCATGAAATATGCCGCCATTATGATGATCACGACTCCCACTACCGCAAAGACCCAGAAGTAAGTCAAACTCCACAGAAAGGTGCTGATGCGTAGAATGAAAGAGTCTGTAATCCACACGATGAAGAAGACAACCATTAGAATCATCTGATTACGGTGACTGTCTGGCTTCTCTCCAATTAGATGCTCATGACGATGCTCGGACATATTCAACCATTCCTCGGATGATACGACGCGGCATAATGACTCATGATTCATAATGGTTTCTATGCATGCTTGATTCAGAACAAGATTGTAGCACTCTCGTATCTTAGAGGGAAAAACCAAGAAAACAGAGTTGAGAACTAACTTAATGCCCAAATCTTCGGTGAGTGTCTGTGTTCAATCAAATCCTTTCAGAGGTTCACCTTTGGTAGGAACGATACAGTTCGCATTGGGTACAGTCTCTGTCACCTTCTTGCAGAATCCCCTTGGATTCCTGAACACCCAGTGCATTGGGACAATTGTTGGAAGAGGTTCAGACAACTGCTGGATGAAGTTGAGAGCCTTCCCTGGACCAGCTGCAAACCCTCCTCCGATTGGAACCGCTAATACATTCACGGGTGAAGTAGGAAAACCATCAAATGACACTGCATCACCGCAATGCGCGAAACCAAATTCACCAAGCGTGACAACAATACCAAGATTGATGACTCCTTTGAAAAATCCATGACGCAACCTCTTGAATTCGAGGTGCCACTGGCTCTTTTCGAATGTTCCACCATCCTCACATGTCACCGTACGATCACCGTAAATCGAGAACTTCTTGGTAACATTTTCGCTACCTAGGAGAATTGCTTGAGGGTTTCGCTCCATAAAGACCTCAACTCCACCTACATGGTCCATGTGTTCGTGAGTGCAATACACAAGGTCTCCAGAGTAATCCCCCGACTTCTTGTTAGTGGGATCAATAAGGAGAGTAAAGTCGGAAGTTTCCAGTAGGAATCCTGATTGTCCTAGAAATGTAATCCTTGGTTGGTCATTCATGAGATTTCAAACTCATCCCGGCTGATAGATTATCAGAACATGTATTTTTTGACTCTGTTTTCTGTCATCCGCAAAGTCAGCAACAGGAAGTCAGAACCATATGGCTGGAGGATTTGAACTTCTAATCATTGTCCATAGCACATCACCCGATTTCTCAAGCCAGGTATTATTCGGTTGCATGCTGGATGGTTCTGCAATTCATAACTCTTGGAGTTCCTGCGGCCAAAAAGTAGTTATTGAGAGTTACAGATTGGAATTATGTTAGCTCTCTAGTCAATTATTACTGGAAGGTGGTTGCTCTGAAGCGGTCTGAAATCGTGATTTATGCAGTTGCAAGCATTCTTCTTGTTGGTCTTCTCACAGTTCCATACAGGCATTTTGAACAAAGAACTAGTTCGTATGAGGTTGCGCCTCAACAATGGAATAATGTATCGATTGTCCTCGGAGGACCAATGATCACTCTTGTCACTGTGGAATTGAATAGAACGGCTAGAATTCAGTTCATGTATCCCGAGGGTGTGTGGCCGAGGAATGCACTGTTGGCATCTTTCACCGGGACAGGTGCTCGGTATAATTACCATGGAGAACATTATACAATTGCCATCGAGGTGGCTTCACATGCCCCGATTCTCATCAGAGTGGAATACCTTTACACGATAGAGACAACTAGTTGCTTCCTTGACAGTCCACTTGCTTGGCTGGGTCC
The DNA here is from genome assembly GCA_029856425.1 of Candidatus Thorarchaeota archaeon. Lineage (GTDB taxonomy): Archaea > Asgardarchaeota > Thorarchaeia > Thorarchaeales > Thorarchaeaceae > SMTZ1-83. The sequence goes on along the minus strand of JAHQWZ010000088.1, from coordinate 565 downwards.
GTTTGTACTCCCATGAATGCCTTGTTGGAGCAAGAGGACAATTCAATATGACCGCTGACTTATATTCACCAGTCTGAGGTTCGGGGTTGATACAAGTGCCAATCCTCGGGATCATGAAGAGTGTGTAGGATTTGCATGAGCCAATGTCAGGCCTGCTGTTCTCTGTAGCTAGTTGAGGGCTAGTGGTCTAGAGTGGGCCATCACTCTGAAATGGAGAAGATTGAAGGCAACAATGCTTCAGGGCCCATCATGGGATGCTGGTCTAGTCTGGTCTATGACTTTTCTCTTATATGGCGAAGATCCGTGGTTCGAATCCGCCACATCCCACCATCCTTGAAAATAATACCATCTTACAAGGCTCTCTCTTGTTAGCCTCAACATCAACACTAATCCGGATGATTTGCCATTCCAATAAGGATGGATATGCGTAGACTTAATCCAAAGAAACTCCATGTTCGCTATGTTTCTCCTACGAATACAGACGGCCCAATTCACCCACGATGTTATACATTAACTCATTCGGATCGAACTGGGGAACTCTTTCTGACCATCGGACCGGAATACG
>JAHQWZ010000087.1 GCA_029856425.1 Candidatus Thorarchaeota archaeon | reverse complement strand
TTTTAACCCCACTCTCGTGGTTCCTCTACCTGGCAGCCATATATGGTGGTACAGTGATAATGACCTCAAGTGACATAGTGATTCTTAGTATACTATCATTCGCTGGAGGCATAATCATGGGTGTTGGCATAATCATTGCTCTAAAAGGCTAGTTAGAATTGCTGAACTCTCATTTGCTCAACTGAAATGGAATTAGGTGCGCGCTCCAAGGACTCTCTCGAATCAACCGAGTGCTAGGTTTTTATGACCCAACCAAGTGTATCTAGTGAGGTTGACCTAGGTTCACGAATCAGCTGATTGAGAGAGGGTTTCATGCTAGAGAAGATTCTCACTGACAAGTTCAGGGAGCTCCTGAGATTAGTCTTTGCTGACATAAGCAATCAGCAGGACCGGCGTGATGAAGAGGAGTTCTCAAAGGATGAGATTAGAATCAAGGAACAGCTTCTCGATACAGTCGAGCCCTATCCCCCTGACACCCTGCTCGAAGATGACTTTCTCGTGGCGGCTGTTGACGGATCTGGCACCGACAATCTGATGCTTCTGGATGATATCAGAGTCCACCTCTTGAGTACAGCAACAGTCGTGCTGGACACCAATACTCGATCTGAGAAGTTATTTGACCCAATCAGTGCAGTGGCATTGGAGGAATGTCTTGGAGGCCAACCGCATCTTGATGTTCACTGGCACTCAGGAGTTCGAAATGATGCGCAGAAGAAGATGGCTGAAACTCTCGAAACAATTTACCCACTCAAGGATATAATTGACATCATTCTACCCTTCTTTAGAGACGATTCCAATGGAGCCATCTCCTCCATATCAGACTTCACTGACACTGATTATGAAAAACATCTTCCTGAACTAAGAGAAATGGAGTCCCTAATCTCTAGAGCACAGATGCTTACGAATCAGGTGGTTCATGATGAATTACGCAAAGTGTCAGAATACGCAGCAGCTAGGAACGTCCTCACTAGTGACCTTCGTCCAAAATACCTGCTTCTCGACGGAGCTCTTTCCATCTTCATGCACTTTGTAAAGAAGTATCCGTCCATGCCAAGTGGGTTCATTCTTCGCGAGCTAGCCTCTCTGGCAAGAAAGGAGGGTGTTGTTCTTTGTGCTGTAAGCAAGAATCATACAATTCCATTTGCGCATCGAATCGCAAAGATGGCACAAGATGTCTTTGGTGAGGGAACCAAGTGGTTTTGTCATCTACCTTGTAAAGACGATCCAGGAGGCGGCCTTCACATAATCGAGGATCGGACCTACATACCGCCACGACTGGCAGTTCCATATCTATTCAGTTTCTCACAAGATAATCGTCCTTCAAGAATAGACTTTGACAGAATCTGGTGGCTTGAGAATGTTCTTGTGCGCGGTGATCCTATGGCTACTAGACAGAATGAGAAGGCACTTTTTCGTGATCTTGAGTTCATGTCACGGGATGCACGATGGTATGGTTACCCCGTATCTCTAGCGCTTGCACATGAGGCCTGTAAACTTAGCTACGAAGACCTCAGGCTTGCCCGAGAGATATGCAAGGACGTCCGGCATGAGATTGGTCTGGATACAAGAAAGACCGAGCCGCTAAGGGCAGACTACAACCTATGAAAGCGAGGTAGTGAATAATGTTAGATAGAGACAATCTTGGTGAACTCTTCGGAAAGGTAGGCGTTGGTAATCAGACCATGCTAGGTATAATGGGAAACAACCGGGATGTGAGCGTAGGGGAGATATTCATGATATACTCCCAAAGGGATGGACACGAGCGTGTGTTCTTCTTTAGAGTCCTGGGATTAGAGAACTATCTCCGACAAGTGGATGACATGGCACGTGTTGCTGGCACGTTGATGGTTGAGGGAGACTCCTATCTATCCGGTATTGAAAGGAACATGCTTCTCTCTGTGAATGGTAGGATGCTTGGATATGCAGAGCAGAGGGGTGATGAGTGGCGTTTCATGTCCCCGAGACGGCTCCCAGACCACCTTGCAGATGTCTACCGCCCTATTCGCGGAAAATCAGACGAAGAAGTATGTAGAATGCTGTGCACACAGACGGATGGGAATGTATACGTAGGTGACCTTCAGGTTGGAGAAACGACCCTAGATGTTCCTGTGATGATTCCCTCAAAGTTTCTACCGATGCATGTCGGCATCTTTGGTTCAACTGGTGCTGGAAAGAGCAATCTCATGATGGTCTTGATTAAGTCTATCATAGATTCTAATCTTGACTACCTCCATAGTCCGGACGATGAGGACAAAAGAATCTCAGCATTTTGCATCGACCCACATGATGAGTTCGCCAAGGGAGTTGACAAATACGGAATCCAGAGCGTCATTGAAGCTATGGATGATGGCACAAGAAAGAAAGTGATCAATGACTTCTACTATCTAACGACTCATAAGAAAGCCACTCCTAGAGAGATTAAGCGATATACAAAGGAAATTCGAATTCTCTGGGAGGAGATACGTCCTCGAGACCTGTATTCCATCATGGAATTCACTCCTCAAATGTCTTCATTTATTGACTCCCAGTTCAATCTTCACAGAGAGAGATGGGTCAAGGAAATCCTTGACATGGAAAAGGACCCGGATGGGACTCCGAGCGGCACTCTGAACGCGGTACAGAGACGGCTCAGATTCTTGGAAAGGTCTCCTATCTTCATTGAGAGTGGATTGTCAGTCTTGGGTGAGATTTTTGAAGCCATGGAATCAGGTAGGATTCTTGTTGTGAACACAAGCCTCATGAGTGACATGGAGCAGTTCCTTCTAACCACTATTGTGACACGGACTTTATCTGACATGAGACGTGCCCTCAAGAGCAGTGGGAATCTAGGGGATTTTGAACGTCAGGGAAACATGCGTCTTCCTCAACCCTTCTTCACCAAAGTGAAAACTCAGGCCAAGGCATTCTATGGAAAGGGCGGTGTTGGAGATGAGTCGGAAGTGCGTGATCCTCGGGCCCTTCCAGTGATTCTAGTTACCGTGGAAGAAGCTCCATCAATTCTTAATCCTGAACTCATGCGAGGACGATCCGTCTTCAAGGATATATCCCGTCAAGGCCGCAAGTTCAACATGGGTCTACTAGTGGTGAGCCAACAGGTGAGTGTCCTGGACAATGTAATTTTAAGCCAGATGAACACAGAGATTAATCTGCGGCTCGGCAACGAGCGAGAAATAAGGGCATGCATTGAGAACGCAAGTGTCAACATATCTGGTTTCGAGAACGAGTTTCGTGTGATGTCACGCGGCGAAGCCATCCTAACGGCTTCATATAGGGAAATGCCGCTGCCAGTTAAAATACCGCTCTTTGACACGGTATTCGAACGTGATCGAGATAGGTACAAAGGAAAAGGGGCAAAGAAGAGTGAAAAGCGAGTCCTTTGAGGGATGCTGAATGGCAGCACGCATCGCACACATCTCCGACACACATCTTGGGGCCAGACCGCGTCAAGGTGTCAAACATAACGTCTGGGGAGAGGAGATGCGGAGCCAGCTACTTGAGAATGACTTCTACGAACGATTTGCCGAAATCTTTGAGCGCATTTCTGAGTTGGACCCGCGGGTGGATTTAGTAATTCATTCGGGAGACCTCTACAATTCCCCATGGGAGAACAATCCTTCACAGCCTCCAGTTGTTGCACAGGAAACTGCTATCCGAGTTCTGAAGGACTTCATCAATAAGACTAACATTCCAGTCCTAATTATCGAGGGCAATCATGGGCTTTATCGTTCACTAGATGTGTCCCTCCTCGACTCTCTCAAAATGGCAGTTCCTGGACTTGATGTGGCAACTCAGGTTGATCTAAAACGAGCCTTTCGTCATGAAGAGCCGCTCATGTTTTCTTATGAAAATCTGGACGTCTACTGCTTTCCATTCATTGACTATGCAGTTCTTGATTCCATGGCACTCCTGAGCGACTTCAACGATTGGATCTCCTCAAAACAGACTCCAAGTCCAAAGAGAGTGTCGGTGGGTGTTGCTCATGGTATGGAGATTGACAGGTCTCTTTACACACCCATCTTTGAGATGGGCTATGACTACATTGCCTTGGGTCATGACCATCATATGCACAAGCACGCAGAGAACGCATGGTATGCAGGGGCTACGGAACGCTGGAGATATGATGAGATTCGCCATGAGAAGGGTTACCTCATAGTGGATCTGGAAGCTGGCAGACCTCCAATAATCACACCAGTTCATCTCGAATTCATCAGACCAGTGCATAGTGAGAAGATCGATATCAAACTCGACGACACCGAAGAAGCCATCATCGAAAAGGCTAAAGATTGGCTAGAGAAGAACGGGTTGAAGGGATCTTGGGAGCCATCCACAGCTGGGCGTGTGAGGCTAATCTTTGAGGGTATAGCCTCTCGAGTCAGTGGATTTGAGCTAACAATGGCACTAGAGGCTCTTAGAGCTAAAATCCTTGCTTCTGAATCAGAATATAATATAGCCCAGTTCGTCTGGAACATTCGTCAAACTGAAACAGAGCATAGTCCTTCAGCGTATCCCGAAATTGAGTCCGAGTTTCTCATCGAGGATCCCGAAGGGGACTTTCGAGCCTATTTGGAAACACTCGAGATCGATGAGAGATACGACGAAATGAAATTGACGAAGATTGCTGTTGAGGCATTGAGAATCTCTGTCACCCGCCCAGATGAGAGTCTGAGATTGGAGCATCTCACGGAGGGTGAGGAATGAGAATCACACGCATTGAGCTGCAGAACTTCAAGCCTTTCAGAAAGCTCACTCTTCCCGCTGCAAGTGAGGAGTTGCCAAGAGGGCTGATCATTGTTCGCGGTCCCAACTCGACGGGGAAGTCTTCAATCTTCGAAGCCATCCTCTGGGCTCTTTGGGGATCAGGAGCTGTCGAACCAACGAATGACGAGCTAATCAATTTTGCCTCGTCATTCTGCGATGTCAGGCTGGAGTTCGACATCGCAGGCACCAAATATGAGATAAATCGTTCTTATGACCCCGCGAAGGGGATGTCTGTTGTTCTTTCAGAGGAAAAGAATGGCAAGTGGAACCGAATTGCAGACAAGAGCCAAACAGTGAGTAGAAGCATGGAGGATATACTGAACCTAGAGCATCAGCAGGCACTTCAAACACTTCTTGTTCGCCAAGGCGAAGTAGCTCTGATTGCCAATGCCACTCCCACTGTACTAAGAGACCTACTTGAGAAGGTCTATAATATCGAGTTACTTGGTGAGATGAAGAAACAACTTGAGAACCTAGAAACGAACCTGAAGACCAATATTGACGTTCTAGAGAACGAGTATAGGCCTCCTGAACATATTCGTGAACAGATTACCAATGTCAAGAAACGGATTACACAAGATCAACGTGAACTCGGGAAGATTGCAAAGGAGAGTATGAAGGCTGAGGCGCTTTTAGAAACTCTGCCAGACCCAAAGGACCTGAGAAGAGCTACAGAATTACTTGACGACCTTAGAATAAAGGAGCGCGAGCATGAAAGAGCACTAAAGTCCAGAGAGAAAGAGCTGCGTTTCGCTGGGATAGCTGATTCCAATCCAAAAATCATCCGTGCAAGATTGGACTCTTTGAAGAAGGAAAATACACGACTGGATGCCGAAAGGGTAACAATGACGGAAAGGTCACTTCGCATTGAGAGAGAGATTGGAGAGCACAAGGGAATCCTACGGGATATTGAAGAGAAGATTGTGGAGTTGACAGAAGTTGAGGAGGGCGGCATATGTCCTACATGTCAGAAACCTCTTTCCGCACACGATTGCAGTAGGATTGTTTCCGAGTATAAATCCATAGTAGAGGCCCATAAGACGAAAATTGGCGAATTATCGCGGGAGAAGGATGCAATTCCTGATGAATTGAAGGAAATAGATGATAGACTTAGAACCATTCCTCGTGCAATTGATGCGGCATCCCGCCTAGCAGATCAGCAAAGAGAAGTTGATGATATCGCTGCTGAAGCAGAGGCGTTGGCAAACACGCTCGGGTCAGTTCTTAAGAAGATGAATGTTGAAAGCGTTCAGGTGCTACTCAAGAAGCATAAGGTCAAGGATATTCTAGATCTTCAGAACAACATAATCAAACTCAAAGAAACACTAATTGCGAACAAGACGAACATTGAGTCTACATCAAAGAGAATAGAGAGGGGCAAAGAAGAGGTCAAAGAGCTGGAAGAAAAGCAAGTAAAGATGAAGGAGCTCGGTGCCCAAATCCAAACTATCGAGGACCTTAAAGAACATGCCACATATGTCCGAAGGAAGCTTGTCAGTGGATTCATAGCTGATTATGTCTTTCAGAAACGACTGATTGGAATAATCAGAAAAGCCACTAATGGGTATGTAGATGCGTTCACCAATGGTCAATACACATCGATTGATCTTGAGCCGACTCCAGCAAAGGGCCGTGCGGGACCTGGCCTTCTCCTCAGGATATGGGATGAGCGTGACAAGGCAAAGAAGAGAAGCTCTCAGCTTAGTTTTGGTGATAGAACTGCTATTAGTCTAGGTCTTCGACTTGGTATCAGCAGAACCATGAGTAGCATTAGACCTTTGAAGGAGAGCCCGTCTGTGGCTCCACGAGTCCGAAGTGTACTTCTCGATGAACCACTTGGTGGTCTGGATAGGGACCGCAGAATCTCAGTTGTCAAGAATCTAGTGAATGATGAGAGCTTTGAGCAGATTTTTCTCATAACACATACAGATGTAAGAGGATGGGAGGGCGTACCAGTCATCGAAGTGAGTAAGAGTGGCTCTGCTAGTGATGCAATTTTGGTCCTTTCTCCTGACATCTAGCTAGCTTACTATCTAGATGAGGAGAAATATAAGGGAAATAACCTGAGAGCTATTCGCAATGCTTCTGAAAGACATAAGACGACGCATCTTGAGGATACTTCTGGAGTATGGCATACTCATAATGATCCTCACGGTAGGTCTCTATGTCTGGGTCCTAGTGTTTCAAGCCGCCGTAGTGGATTATTTGGATTCTGACTACTGGATTTCCAGACATGTCTGGCTAGGGCCTGGCGTAAACCCAGGAGAGTTTGACCTCTTTGGCATAACTATCCAATACCAATTTGAGGGGTATAGTGACTATTCTTTCTACTATGTCCATTGGGGCCACAACATGCTCAATGGGGTTATTCCCTATAGCGGGGACTTTGGTTTCATTGAGATTGATGGAATTACAAACCTGAACGGAGCATACATGTTTCCACCCCTCACTGCATACCTATACGCCATTGGGATTCTAATTCCTGTAACTGATTGGGGGATTGGGCTATTATTGGCTGCTTTCGGGTATCTGACTATTTTTCCAGTCTATGGTCTTGGGAGAGAGCTCTCAGGAAATAGACATGTGGGCGAAGTTGCTGCATTCACCTACATTCTAGCGCCAAATGTTCTATATCACACCACATTCCTCTGGATGAATCCCTCTCCTTTCATTTTCTTCTTCTTCTGTGGATTCTATATGCTAGTGAGAGGAAGCCGGCATGTTGGCACTCTTCTCATCGTGACAGCTGCTCTATTCAAACA
>JAHQWZ010000086.1 GCA_029856425.1 Candidatus Thorarchaeota archaeon | reverse complement strand
GAAAATTCGTTGGAAGGCACTTTGTGGAATATCTTCTGAAGATGGGCGGCATAAAAGCCACGTCAGAACAGACTAGGGAGATTGCGGACAGAATCAAGAAGACTCATGAGGACACAAAAAAGAGTCAGTCAAAGGACTCCTTTGATAGAATAAAGGGAGAGCTTAAAGACCTCAGAAGCGGAGTTTCTGAACGCGAGTTTTGGGCCATTGTCTTTGATGTCATCTGAGGCTCCTAGCGAGTTTCCAGCGAAGAACGACTCCGAGGTCCATGAAGAATACGCCTATGAGAAAGCCGACTCCAAAAGTAAGCAGGAACGGGATAGGTGGCCACCAGGTATTGAAGAACCACCAATACAACACTTCTTCTATGAGAAATGCCGTGGCAACTGCTAGTGAGATGTATATGCCTGTTGTGAAAGCAAATTTCGCTTGGTTTGAACGCTTTGTCACGGGCCCTTTCTGAAGGGCATTCTCAGGATCATCTATTCCAACGAAGTTGCCAGCCTTTAGTTGATCTTCAACAAAGATCTCTAATCGGTCTGAATTGAGTCTAGCAGCCTTAGCAGTGATGTAGGTACCTCTGAGATATTTCACCGCAGATCCCCCACTCAGCAGAGTCAGTACCAGTATTACTGCGAAGAAAACCACGACTTGCCAGAAAACGAATATCATCAGGATTGCTCCTATGAGTGTAATGAGACATAACAGGTCGGTTATTGCTCCTGAGGCTTCAACGCCGCCTTGGAAGATAAGACCAATTCTTCGCAGAGCCGCAACATTGACCCAAGTCTGGTACAGTTCTATGTCTTCTGATTCCACGAGATGCTCTTTAACAGATGCCTCGACTACATCCTTCTTTCCTCCATGAACAGTTATTTTCACAGAGTAGACATCATTTCCTTCAGTTTGTGGCGAACTCATTGATTTCCCCTCACGCAGATGAACAGGTTAGTACCATTTCATTTAACGGTTGTCATAACTAGTGCATTTTCTGATTCAACCGAATCCCTTTTCCATTCTAATCCCCTTTCCAGAATTATGACCGACATCTTTGGAATGATAATGAGTGATGCAGCTTCCGGCGAGAAGGCAATACACGAGATAGAAAGAGATGATGGCTATGCACATGAGAGCTTAGGCAGTCAATATACTGCACCCTTCTCAGAATGGAATGAGTGTGAAAAGCTAGCTAGTGTGGAGGTCAAAGGGAAGATTCTAGACATTGGTTGTGGCGCTGGTAGGGCGGCACTCCACTTCCAAGAGAAAGGTCATGAAGTAGTTGGAATTGACATATCTCAAGCCGCTGTGGATGCAGCTCGTCAAAGGGGAGTAAGGGAGGTCCATCTCATGTCGGCCGATGAACTTGATTTCCCAGAAGGCACCTTTGATACAGTTCTTCTTTTTGGCAACAATTTTGGAGTCCTTGGTGAAGAAGAGAGGATAGTCTCCATGCTGAAGGACCTCCATCGAATCACAAAACCTGACGCAGTCATTCTGGCTGCCACAAGAGATGCTGCAGATACTGATAATCCAAAACATCTTGCGTATCATGAAACGAACAGGTCCCATGGAATTCCGATTGGAATGGTGAAGATTCGGCTCAAGTACAAAGGGTACATAGGTGACTGGTGGACACTCCGGATGGTCGATGAGGAGGAGATGTCAATAATTGCCGAAAGATCAGGATGGCAACTTGTGAAGACATACGGTCCGAGAAGTCTGTATGTTGGAGTGCTCAAAAAGAAGTAAACCAGCTCTTATGCAGAAATCGGAGGTTTTAAGGCAATATTTAACAATTGTTAACCATGCCTCATGTTGAAGTGCTCAGCGGAGAAATAGTCGCGCACCAGATTGGATTTCTTGGAAAAGATCAGTTGCCCTATGGTTTCATTACAGTGGAGAATCAAGAGGGGAAACATGTGAAGTTGAAGATAGATGCATATACGGAGTATGAAACTATCAAGATTGGCGACTATGTTTGCGTCCATGTGCATAACCTAGCGAACACTGATGTCCTTGTTGCCAGAGATATCGTCGCGGCGACTCCTTTTACCACTGCAAGATCTGGTGAAGCAGAAACTACTTGATTAATACCACATTCCCTGAGACGAGGCCATATCAGGCCAATACTTTTAGAGCTATGATTCTCATGGCTACATCAAGAAAGCTCTGAGGTTGCTGATATGCCTAAAGTTAATCTCCGTTACTATTGCTATGTGTGTGGGCAGCCTGTTGACCTGACTCCAGTTGTCCCTGCTGCGCCCAGCTTTTCTCAAGTCGAAGTGAATTGTAAGAACTGCGGAGATGGAACCCATTTGATGCTTACTTCATGCCCTGAGTGCAAGAAAGGCGTGAAATACATACTTTCGGATTATGACTTTCCTGAAGAGATACAGCGACTCTCAGGAGCATATGTCAAACTGATAGGAGCAATAAAGGACAGCCTAAAGGATGCAGTTGACGAATTCAATGTACCACTTCCGAAACGATGGTCTGCCAAGTTCAATTGCGATTGCGGTGCAGCCTATCAGACTGAGATACTGCTCCCTCAAGTTGAAGACTGAAGTCCAGAAGCTGGACGTGACCGAAGGTGAAGCCTCGACCTAGCGATCGCATAAAAGCAGGAGTCGGATCGAAGATCTTCGAGAAAATGAGTCATGATGAAAGAATAGTCAGGGGCATCCTGGGAGTCACTGCAGCCACTGTACCTGATTGCCTACTTGTCGTCGCAACTGAGAGCTTCATCAAAGGAGCTTCATCCAGACTCAAGAAGTCCAAGAAAAAGGGAAGACTGACCGTAGGGAAGCTTCGGGACACAGTCATTGGTGTACTTGATGCAGGGATTGGAACGCCAGCTGCAGCTATGGTCTTGGAGGCGGCTGCAAAGACCAATCCGAAGGTGCTCATTCGAGCTGATTTCTGTGGGGGCCTATTAAAGGAACATAATATTGGCCATGCATTTGTTGCCGAATCTGTGATTGTTGGAGATGGTTGTTGCGCAGGATATTTTGGACAAGGACAGATGATACCTGCAGATTCAGGACTCACAAATTCCATGTTCTCTAGATTAGAGAGTCTAGGATTGCCAACACACAGAGGAACGATGTGGACAACAGATTTCCTACTGAGACAGACAGAGGAGCTTCTTCAGGAATGGGTAGGAAAAGGAGCGCAAGCTGTGGATATGGAAACCTCAGCAATCCTTGGAATAGCTGATGAGAGAGGGATTCCTGCTGCGTCAATTAATTGCATCTCAGACCTGCCGCTTCAGGGCAAACCAATCTTCGGATCAAGTGGAATGGATCCGATGCTATTTCGAGGAATCGATGTAGTCATTGATGTGGCAATGCAGACGTTGGTGGATTCGCAGTAAAATCAGGTACGCCTTTATCCCAAAACGATTTCTGCCTCAAGATGGACAGGGCATTTCATCGAGTTGGTGACAACACAATATGCATGCGCCCTCTGAGCGGCCTTCTCCATTCTCTTACGGTCTTTCTCAGTCGGGACAACAATCTTGGCAACCATTGTTATCTGATTGAACTCCCACCCAAAATCGCCCTTCGCAAGTGTCCCTTCACCCTTGATTGAAAAATCAGAGAACTCTGCGTGGAATCGCTTGGCAACACCAGACAGGCTAACGCCATAGCAGGAGACTGCAGAAGCTAGGAACAGTTCCTCCGGAGAAATGATTTGCTTTGGCGACTCAGGCCAGAAGTCGGACGGAGTTGCCACCTCAAATGTTGGCTTGCCATCAATGTCAATAGTGACAATCTTCTCACGTACCCAGCTACTGTCCAGCTTGTATCGATGTTCTTCAGTCATTGAGTGAACCTCGACTAGCTGGAAAAAGACTCCTTGAATAGCATTGCGCTTTGGCGATCTATTATTCACTATAGTTACAGAATGAAATCGACTCCGGCTCAAAAAATCTGAGAGTAGTGCTTATTAGGATGTAGAGCACAACACAAGGTGTGTGGTGGTCAGGTGGCTGACAGGGCCTATTTTCTGTAACATGCCCTCATAACTCCCCCCCTCCTACCAGTAAGCCTTGTTGGCTCTGGTCACCACACTCAAAGTGCTGTTATTTATCTGATTTCTTTTTCAGCTGTCGAACCGCTTCTCGGATGTCAGCCTCAGATATCTCCTCAGGTTCGAGGATAAAGCCTTCGTCCTCCTCCTCTCCTGCAGCTGAGGGAGCATGCTTCATCGAACGCTTTGTCATTCCACTGCTCCTGACCTTGGCTGCCAGCTCATGAATCCTTTCATCCGTAAGTTCCTCATTAGCAGGGAACTCCTCCATTGAAACACCCATTTCCTCAAGTATAGATTTCTGAATGGCGATTTTATCAATCTCTTCAATTGCCACACCCGTAATGATCTTGACGAGAAGCTCTGCTTCATTGAGTGGGAAGAACTTGCCTTGGGTCGTTTCAGCAATCTCTTGAAATACTCGCACTCCATGTGCATAACTGTTTATCTCTGGAAAGCAACCGACAGTGTGATAGACGATTCCCTTGTCGTAGGCGTTTTTGGCCTCCTGATTCCATTTGATTCCACTAGGAGGCCCATCCGGCCATCGGTCGCCATCTTCAACACCATGTGGAGGAGCATCAGCTACCAGAACAACAACCTTAGCGGCATCCAAAAGGAATTCCATTCGATTGGCTGCATCCATGGCATCATCTACAGCCTCGGGCCCATCGCCTCCTCCATCTGCATACATCTGCATAATATTCTGCTCTATTCGAGCTGTATCAGAGGTGAGCTCATATTTCTGAGTCACAAACGTATTATCTTCTGGAGGGTGGTCACGATAAGAAACCAGTCCTACTCTCAGACGATGGCATAGCTCTTCTTTCTTTATGGTTCGAATTATCTCGAGTATCTTCCTCTTAGTGACATCGATATAGCTGCCCATTGACCCTGTGTTATCGACAACGAACACCAAATCTAATTGACCCATTTTCTCTGACATTCCGTTTGGCACCTCTATATTGGCATCGAGGGTGTTTTGAGGCTATAAACTCTGGCTGTGTGAAGGAAGGCTGATATTTATCAGCAGGAATCCTTCCAAACACTCCCGACCTAGTGGAGGCTTAGAGAGTGAACTTCACCATCAATGAGGAATACCGAAACCTGATCATGGTGCATATTCTATTCGCTGCATTATGTATCGTCGTGCTCCTCATACCAAGCTTAGCCATTGGAGCAAAGATGTTAACCCTAGTCGTTGTGTATAATATTCTAGTTCCAGCAACAGCCTATCTTCGTAACCATAGGGATTGGCTGCCTATTTGGTACTATGTGCTAGTCATAAGCATATTCCAAGTAGTTCCCGACTGGTTCTTGGCCGCTCAGCTTGAAACCATCATTTTTCCTGATGATGGGTTCTTCATGATTGGTCCGGTATCAGCTTACATGGCAGGTCTCTGGGCAATTCCGCTCTTCGTTATTCTATATGTGGGTCTCGAGGTGAAAAAACAGAGGTCTTGCCAGATAGTATACATTGCAGTAGGAGCCCTCACGCTGTTTATTTTTGCACTTGCTGAGGAAACCATGTGGATACTCCCGTCTTGGTCTGCTCAAAATGTGACAATGGTCGGGCACATTGCAGTCTATATTGTCATACCTGAGATACTTCTTGGACTTTCCACCTTGATATCCTTTGAAATGGTCCGTGAGAAAGCCATGTGGTTTTGGATAATTGGAGCACTCACAGTTATGATTCTATATCTCGGAAATGCATCGTTTTTCTATTTGCTCATAGAACGAATTTTGCCAGGTGTATAGACACAAGTACAAGAATCGCCTAAAACACGTAACTTCTAAAGCGCAATCAAAAGGAGAGCATATACACGAGGGAATACAAATGGAACTGCCTGATGGCCTACTTATTGTTGACTATGAGGAAACAAGAAGGAAGATAGTGAAATTCATACAGGAGTATTTCGATAAGGCCGGAGTTTCTTGTGTGGTGATGGGGCTAAGTGGTGGAATCGATTCAAGCCTGGTGGCCACACTCGCTTGTGAGGCTCTAGGAGGCGAGAAAGTAAAGGCACTCCTTCTTCCAGTGGATGCTAAGAAGGATGCAGAGAATGTCAGGGATGCTAGTGACTTAGCAGAGTCGCTGGGTATGTCTTATGAGCTCTTTGAGATCGGCCCTGCCGTCGAGGCATATGAGCCTTTGAGTCTTGGAAAAGTCGCACTTGGCAACCTGATGGCCAGACTCAGGATGGCTGCATGGTATGGCGTAGCTAACAATAGAAACGGCCTTGTCCTTGGCACCGGCAATAGGAGCGAGATTCTCATTGGATACTTCACGAAGTACGGTGATGGCGGTGTCGATATACTGCCTATAGCTGAACTCTACAAGATGAATGTCTGGGGTCTTGCCAGACATGTTGGGGTACCCAATCACATTTGTGAGAAAGTCCCTTCAGCCGGTCTCTGGGCTAATCAGACTGATGAGGGAGAGATTGGGGTGTCTTATCAAGAGCTAGATAGCATCTTGTATCTTAGATTCGATATAGGCATGGAACCAGATGCCATAGTATCAGCAGGTTATTCGCGGGAGAATGTCAACAGAGTCCTTGGCTTAGTCTCTGGCTCCCAGCACAAACGAAATCCACCGCCAAAGGCTACTATCTAGCCTGTGTGCTTTTCAAATAGGCCGCGAGAGATTAGTTCTTAATGTGGCGAATATCAGTCAGGACACTCTTCCTGAACTTCTGCAAGTGGAGGCCAAATCCATAATGAGAACACCCGAACTCAAGAAGACGATCCTCAGAATGGCAGGGATGAATGAATTCTACGGCTATGAGATTCACCAAGAGCTTGCAGAGAAAGGCATCAATGTAGGAATTGGACGCCTTTATGCAATATTAGGTGAGATGAAAGCAGATGGATCACTGAAAGACCGGTGGGAGAAGAGCAGTTCTGGCCCTAAACGCAGAGTCTATTGTATTGCCGCTAAAGGCAAGCTGGAGCGAGATAAGATTCTCATGGAGGCAATCAAGACAGTTCATGATTTCTATATTGAATATCTAATGTCTCTTCCGCCTAAGCTCAGTCCTTTCAAAGCAATAACTAGTCTTCTAACAAAGGGGATAGGAAAAGAGATCAACATTGGTTATGTTGCTCCCGGAATATCGGGAACTATCAAACGACTCCTTAGACAACTCCAACAAGAGCGCCCACTGGCCAATATCTACACTATCTGCCCCAAGACAGCAACTCCAGAACTTGACGTTGAAGGCGTACTTCAGTTAGATGGCACCCTTCAAGACATCCCGACTAAGGATGACTATCTGAGTCTTCTAGCCGTGACAGGGAACATCAGAATGGCCAACCTTGATACTTCCTTGCTCGAATGGCGGAGAGTGATAAGCCCCAAGGGGAAACTTGCTATTGTAAGTCCCACAGCTCTCATTGCCAGATATGAAGATCCCCTTGGTATTGGGGAGTTCATTGAGAAGCGTGAACACCCACATCCTGAGGAAGATGATTACCTAGATGTTAATGTACTAAGGACTTCACTGGAGAAACACTTCAGGACAGTCAGAGAAGTGAAGATTGTCCATATCACTGTATTAATGGGCATCGGAACGGCTTCAGACTAGACTGCGGAAATTGAATACTACACAACGATAACGAAACGGATACTATATTCACTTTGAT
>JAHQWZ010000085.1 GCA_029856425.1 Candidatus Thorarchaeota archaeon | reverse complement strand
TCACCCACAGAAAGACCTGTTGACGATGGTACAAGTCTCGTCTGGAGTTGGTCAAGGATGAACCCCGGCGATAAGAAGAAAATCAGCGTCACAGTACAAGCTGGGGAAGATGCAGGTGAATATGAGCGTCGCGAGCCACAAGTGACGTCAGAATAGGACTCATCCACCCTCCCGCTAGGCAGGGGGTAATCCCCCTTGCCTAGTAGGTCACTCTACTTCGTTTTCCATCTCTGCAAGCTCTTTGCGTGTTGCATCCAACTCAGCATCTATGTCAGCTAGAGGGAAATATTCGCTTTCATCTTTGGTATGAGTGTCAAGTGTATAGAAGACGCGAAACCCCTTCAAGGCCTTGTGCAAAGCATCTGCTATCTCTAGAATCGACTCACTAAGATCGGATTCGCTCATGTCATCCTGTTCATGTTCATAAACAAAATCATATGCTCCGCGTACAGGAATGAATCCCAACTCAAGCATCTTTTTGATGACGATACTTGGAGATGCGCCCTCACTATTGAACCAGACTGAAACTTGAGTCACATATTCAGACATTGATACGACCTCTTTACTTCAGAATTGAACGGACCGCTACTATGTTTCTCTTAAGGCTTTTCTAAGGTATATGGAACCTTAGAGAATGCACCAATTGTGCAAAGTCCTCATGTTCGAGTACGTGGCTCCATTGGGACTTGCAACCACAATCAAGTACTTCGAAATGACTAGTACTCTGATCCAGTGAGAATTGGCGAATAGCCTTTACGAAAGCATCATCACATTTTCCGCAGTTGTGAGTGCCTCTTGGTTTACCAGCTGCTACCGGATCACAGACTACGTTCACATCGGACGCAACCTGATCTCTTGATTCTTTAAGAATCTCCGTCACTGTCCATAGCCAGGGAGGTCGATAATGACCTCTAGACCACATGCGTTGTACGAGTGTGTGTTTCTGGACATTCACTGGATTGACCGAGATAGTTGTTGCACCCAATTCTGCCGCAGCAATAATGGTCTGGAGTGCATCAAGAAGAGCATCACGTTCTGTGAGGAAGGGTGGCTTGACTAATACATATGCTCTGGTCCCGATGCCATGGGATGCCGCTGTCTTCAGCGCGGTTTCGAACTCACTGAGTGAAAAGCCCTTATTGATGCACAGAAACCTTACTCCATCATCTGCACTCTCCAAGCCCATTCCAATCTCAATTTCCCTATCACCTAAAATCTCACGAACAAGAGATGCTGTTTCGTCAGTCATGTATTCGGGACGAGACTCGAGAACTACTTGACGAACACGATCGTCTTCATCTATGGCTTTCAAAATCTCAGCTCTCGCCTCAGGGGGTACCTCAACAGGATCCAGAAAGCTTCCACTTGTATACACCTTTACAGAGATTGGTGCCATTAGACCCTTTAGAGAAGTCAGTGCATTCTGAAATTGCTGAATGAGGTCCTCAGTAGGCACGTTCTGACCTGCACCATCCAGAATATAGCTACACATCGTGCAACCACCCTTCTCACTTCGAGCATGAGAACACCCCGAGGTGGCCAGCACAATGGAGAGTGCGTATCCCACTTCGCTGCCTATGCGGCTTTGAACGACCCATTTCGCAGCAGGTTCTGAAAGATTCCGCCGACGAATTCTTGAGAGAGAACTGCCTCGAGCAGCTAGGCTAGCTTTTGTGATGATGTCTTTGAGTCCGTCTGTAATACCGTTCAACTAGGTCGTTACCCCCAGCTTATGACGAACTGTCACTGCCCTTCCCTTTTCAAACTCACACATCTCAATGCCTGACATTTCACTTCGGCCAACTGCAACTACCCTTTCATCTTGACCAATGACAATGACCTCGTCGCCAGGTCGGATGCCTGTGTCTGCTTCCTTGACTCCAACTGCAAAGATCGACCCGCCCTTGACCTCCTTACCCTCAAAGCGAACCCAGTTTTGGCCTAATCCTGCGATTCTTCTGGCACCAGCCAGCGTTAATGATAGCATTCCAGAAACAGCATTGTAAGCACATACCTGCTCCTTGTCAACCTGACAAATGACTGTCCTATACAGCTTCCCTCTTAGGCTAGCATCCTCAGGGACAAGTAACTCACCTGCACCAGAGCCAAACTGAAAATCCGCTGTGGCACGAAGTGTGTCTTCCAAATCTGTACGCCTATATTCTCCATCAAGAACGAGTTCTAGCATGTCTCTGAGTGTTTCATCCAACAGATCGAGTGAAGCTCCACTTGTAGCAGAGCCATCCGAAGACGTATAGATCAAGGCCTGCCTGATATTATCCTCCCCCTGCTTCACAATGTCAAGATACCCGCCAGAAACATGTGCTACAACAACTACAGACTCTTCGAACTTCTCCAGATGTGTTGTAAGAGCACGTACTGCGATTGCGGTTTCTTCAGCATCCCAGTCCCCAGTCACAGGAATATCATATTGTGCTACAGGATGGAGCCGTTCCAACTCTCTCGGAATGACTCCAAGGGGGGATGTCAGAATGGTTTCAGCAATGCCATGTCTTGCAAGTCCAATTGCAGACTCGATTGTTCTAGCAAAGCGTTTGTGTGATTTTGAGTCAGAGTAAGGCTTTCTTGCTGAACATGGTAAAAGCAAGACAATCCGTTTGTGAGTGGGAGGGGTGAACCGAGATACAAGCTTCTCTCGAAAGCGTTTAATTGCTGGAGAATTATATGATTCAGGACCAATAAGAGGCATTGTTGAACTGCCTGCAGTCGCGGTGAATTCCTCCAGGAATGAATAGAGACCTCTATCGACCCTTCTAAGAAAGGAAGCCAGAGAGGGTGTGGCATGAGTGAGCGATTCAACTAACCATCGCAAGCGTCCCGACTGCATCGCATGAATGCTCTCAGAGAGGACCATCCGATATGTGGAGATATTGTGATTAGTGAGAATCTCGATTAGTTTGGAATTACTCAATATATTGAGGTCTGGTTGCGATTCACACGCAGAACATGCGCAGTGCCTAGCGGTTTCGTCATCAGCCACCAGCTCCGCATCTGTTCGCCATAATCTGATTCCTTGCGCAGCTGCTTCAAACGCACGGCTAGCATCGAAGACATCGAATCCAAGGTAGTGCATTAGTGGCACGGAGTATGGTTCAATCCGGCCAATAGCTAGTGCGAACCAGTTGCGGGGCAGCTGACTACGGAGAGTGACCATACGGTAGTCACTTGGGCCCAAGTCCCCATCAAATCGAAATGCTGCAGCTCTCACACCCATATGACTGAATTCTTGGAGTACATGTACAAATGATCCCTCATCGAGAGATGCAGGTACTCGAACAATGGCTCCTGATGATTCAATTTGCTGTTCCTTTAGGAATGACATCTGCTGTTTCAAGAGCAGACTCCCAGCCGTTAAGCCTAGAATCTCATCCGCTATCAGTGAAGGAAGCAGTATGGAGTCATAGTCGCGTAAACGATCTAAGCGGGAGTAACTGATACCTGGTATTGCTACAATCATCGGTGTGTCCTTGAGAAGTTCGTCCCTGTTAAGGGCGGCATAATGCAGAGTGAGACTGTCTGCGTGTGAGGGTCCAACCAAGACTGGTGTGCTGATTGCCATTTCACCCATCGAATAGGAGCCTATGCGAGCAGGTCCGTCGTGGCCTCTAGCAATCAAGAACTCGGTCATTTCAGTCATCTCTTTCTATACAAGCGGTTCGTAACCCGCATAACCCTTTGTATCAACCTCTGTCTTGGCATTCCCAAGAATCAAATTCACACTCTCTAAAGCGCCGAGCTTGAAGAGAGGCCTGTTGTTATTTCCGCATTGATATGAGTAGGTACAAAGAGGACATCCATCAATAGTCCTGCAATCACACTTTTCTAGGATTGTCTTTGTACGTTTGAATGCCTCATCAAGTCGTGTGAAGAGTAGCTTTGATGCCCCATTTCCTCCAGGACTTCCATCATAGACAAAGATGATGCCGGAGTCACCCATTGAAACTCCACCAATCTCTCTCGTGCTGCCACCAGTAAGCATGTCGCTTGACTCAATTACGACATGTTCTAGTGCATGAAAAGACCCACCATAGAGTTCAGCTGGCCCCATCCGGACCTCTTTCGCACCGGGGAGTCTGCCGTCAATGTACTCATTGATGGTCTTTACAGGCTCAGGGGCACCAAACGCAAATCCTCGAGTTGTGTATTTATAGATGAGAGGGGTGGTCAAATCAGACCTCCCGACGACATTGCCGGATCTGGTTTCCTTTCTTACGTAGCCGTAGACAGTCTGAGTCATCTCAAGCGAGCAGTAGACTACCTTCATTCCGAGGACTCCCTGCTCATCCAATATCTCCACGATCTGGGGCATGGTTGAATACAATGGTTTTGTATGCACGCTTCGATCCTGAAATGGAACAACCTTGGCTCTTCCAAAGCCGGGAGTATAACGGAAGTCTACTGACATATAGTTACGGCCGCCATGCAAGTAGATTGCACCCGGATGTAATTCCTGAGCAGCCATCGGCATTGACCTTTCACCCAGAGTCTTCCTGTCCGACTTGATCTGGACGGTGTCACCTATTCCTCGGATACTATAGCCCCTCCATTTCTTCTGTGCTGACTCAAAATCTGCAATACGCACCCTGCCGTCATTCTCTACTCTTACTAGACCATCCTCCACCAGATTATCTATAATTCTCTTCTGCCGAGGAAACATCGATACATTCAGTTTTCCGCTCATAGCTGCAGCAATGAGCTGATAGAATCCGACCACCTCATTATCAGGTTCCATGTACGCTGCGTCTATATCTGTGAAGTACTTCTCAGGCTCATGCCTATAGAAAGATGAAATCGGATCTTTTTCTCGGAGGGCAAGGACTGCGACGCTTTCCTGACCTTTCCTACCTGCGCGACCTATCCTTTGAGTGAGACGAGTAATAGATACTATCATACTCACGACACTATCGAGATCGCCAATGTCTATCCCTAGCTCAAGAGTGGGGGTGGAAACCAAGCATTGAAGGTCCCCTAACTTGAACTGAGATTCGACTTGACTTCGGTACTTCTTGGTGAGGCCTGCTCTGTGGACCATAGATCGCACACCTGTATCCCTGATGAGCATATTCAGTACTTCAGCCTCGGAGTGGGTGTTTCCAAACACCAGAGTCTTGAACCCACCCTCTTGCAGCCTCCTAACTATATCCACAATCATGCTGTATTTACTTCGGTCACCCGGGTAGAACATGGTGAAATGAATGGGACCCCGTTTTGCGCTCACAGACTCAATCAAGCGTACTTCGGAGTCGAATATTTGGCCAGCAAACTCCTTTGGATTGGAAATGGTGGCTGAAGCACCTATCTTCTGAAACTCGCCAGCCTCAAGCTCAAGACGTTTAAGTATATAATAGACATTGGCGCCCATGGATCCTGTGTAGAGATGTATTTCATCTAGGACTACATATCGTACTGTACGCAAGAGTGGGACCAAGCGTGAACTTGACCATCCAAGATGGTAATGAAGAACATCGGGATTGGTGAGCAGGATATCAGGAGGGGCTGAGTAGATTCTGGTTCTCTGACTCTGAGAAACATCGCCATCAAAGATGCCCACAGTAACTCCCGATGCCTTGCACATCTCAACAATCTTGTCGTACTGATCCCGAGCTAAAGCCTTTGTGGGATATATCAGTAGGGCTCTGATTCCTGGGTCCACAAATGATTCCTTGATTGTTATTAGCATTCTGCGGATAATTGGGAGAATGAAAGCCTCAGTCTTGCCCTGGGCCGTTGGAGCTGCAATGACAACATCCTCCCCAGCAATAATAGCCTCGTAGGATTCGTCCTGAAACCGATATAGCTGTGTCATTCCTTTCCTAGCTAATAGATTTCTCAGCCTTGTGGGTATCTTTGTTGCGTCGAGATCCCTACCATACTCGGCATCAGTGGATGGCATAAACCTATACTTCACGAGATAGTCCTGCCCACCCCCAACAATTGATTGCACCGAATCAGAAATTGTGTCAATCCTAGCTCCACCCTCTTCTACTAATCGTGCAACCTCCTCTTCAGACTGAACCCTCAATCTTCCGGTGCGTCTGGAACCTGCAGAGCTAGGTGAGGATCCCGTTGCTTCGGAGGCACTTGTCCGTGTTCTGGACTTAGCTGTAGAAGTTGGCTTTGTTGTGCCGCTCTTCACAGCCTTTGAATAAGCATCATATGCGTCGAAAAGATCCTTCCGACGGCCATCCTCAAGTATCTCAACCTGACAGGTTGAGCATCTCACTGTCCATATATGCCCGCCCTTCTTGATATAGAGCTTTGAGCCACACTTTGGGCAGTGGAGTACAGGCATAATAAACACCGTTCTTGCGACCTCACTGTACTGAACTTATCAAACTTTGGCAGGAGGAAAGCCTTCTGCAAATACAGCAAGACTTTTAACGGTTGTTCGATGAAAATGCACAATCGCTCTGTTGCAGGGAGATGACAGTTACATGGTTGAAGAGATTAATTCAGAGCAACTAGACAAGGTTGTAAGCGACAACAAGGTCGTTTTTCTAGACTGCCATGCGGTTTGGTGCGGCCCTTGCCGGACACTATCACCAATCCTTGAAGAATTGGACGAGAAGTACTCGGAGAAAGGGTTCAAAGTTGTTAAGATAGATGTGGATCATAATAGAGAGTTCAGCATGACGAATCGAGTCACAGGGGTTCCTAGCGTTTTCGTCTACAGTGAAGGCAAGCGTGTCGTCTTTGATGATGGTGCAGGCAAAAAAGTCGACAGACTCGTAGGAGTCATGCCGGTAGAAGTGTACACGCAAATTGTGGAAGAACTACTTGCTGGGACTTAGAACTACATACCCGGTTGGATGAAATGGGGTCTACCGGGCTATTTCTTCTATTTCTAATGACGTGTAGTTGCAGCAAGATTCATAGGGACTTCATTTACTGAAGCCATTGCGCGGAGAGATTCTATTGGTTCGTGAGGTCACTATCGATGACATTGATTACGCCATAGCTAAATCGAAGCTCATTTTCGTGGATTGCTGGGCACCGTGGTGTGAACCGTGCAAAGCGCTTGCTAAGATATTAGATGACCTTGATGAAAAATACAGTGACAATCCTGATATTGCATTTATCCAGATAAACGTCCAGGAATTTCCTGAATATGGTTTCAAACACGACATTTTTGGATTACCTTGCATCCTGGTATTTCTTGATGGCGAGCCTGTAGAATTCGATGATCCAAGTGGTCGCCTTAATAAGAAAACTAATCGATTGATAGGAAAGAGACCTTCTTGGCATTTTGAAGCAGTGATTCAACAGATATTCGATAAGTGATTTCCACAATCAAATGTCATGTGATGTTTTATATTCGTGTTGTCATCAATCAGTCTGATGAGGTGGAGAAACTGCCAGTCCTTCCATTTGGTGATAAGACTCCGAAAATTGATTCTAATGCATATGTTAGTGAGCAGGCCACAATAGTTGGCGATGTCGAAATCGGTTCTGGTGTAAACATTTGGCCCGGAGCTGTAATAAGAGGCGATCATGCTTCGGTCCGTATAGGAGACAAAACTTGCGTTCAGGACAGTGTAGTGATTCATGCCCACACAGAAGAGAATCCTGCAATTATCGGGAACTTGAGCATCATTGGGAGTGCGTCTGTAATTCATGGCGTATACATAGGAGACAATGCGAATGTGGGGGAGGGGTGTGTCATTTTTGACGGAGCTACACTCGG
>JAHQWZ010000084.1 GCA_029856425.1 Candidatus Thorarchaeota archaeon | reverse complement strand
GAGGGGCTTTTAAAACCAGCCTCTATTGAGAGTAGTGAATTTAGATGCCACTGTTTACTGACAAAGAAATGAATATGTTAGCTGAGGAAATGAAAGATAAACGGGGACATATTCTAATCACTTTTCGTAATAAACATGGTCCCACAAAGCTGGGTAGGTTATGGGACGAATTAATAGCTCAGATGGGATATCAGGGGAAATGCCTAAGCTGGTGGTCTAGCACAGGCACAATGGGACTCTTAGAATGTGAAACAACTGCGGACAAATTAATCTACGGGCAGTGGGCATTGGGTGATAGAACGCAACTCATAGGTGTTTTCGAGATCGATGATGATGAGGTAGTAAATATCCGAGATGGGTTTGACGCGGGGAATGTTGTTTCATCTGAGATGAGGGCAATTAGAATAGGCGAAACTGGTGATAAAGACTAATCAACTGTTAGTGTTTTGGATAAATTTCTTGGCATATCGGGATTGATTCCCAAATCAACGGAAAGGAAATAGCTGAGAAGTTGGAGCGGGATAACATTCAGCAGTGGGTTCAAGAAAAGATTGGATGCCGGAACTACGAGGTAGTCTTTCCCCGAATCAACGTAGTGTCTTAGTTTGTCCTCATACTCTCCAACAATGATGGTCCTTCCGCCCCTAACTCTGACTTCACTTAAATGGTTGATCACCATCCAGCTATTCTCACGTGTTGTTACAAATATAACAGGGTATCCATCTTGAATGATACTAAGGGGGCCATGTTTAAACTCGCTTGAATACATTCCTTCGCAGTGATTATATGCAATCTCCTTAATCTTAAGAGCGCCCTCTTGAGCAACGCCATCAGTGAATCCATAGCCTAAGCAATACATGTCTTTGAAATCGACTAGAGTTCGAGCAAGATCTTTCGCGTGAATTCCAGTTCGATTAATAGTGTCTTGTGTGAGTCGAGGCAAATCACGAGATAGCGTGTCAATGCATGCTTTTGCCTCAGACGAATCGAGTGTCCCATTCCTTTCACCAAGAAGAGCAGCAAGATATGCGAAGATGATTACCTGAGAGTAGTACGTCTTTGTTGCAGGGACGCTTACCTCGTAGCCGCATGCCATAGGTATGTAGGCATCGGCTCCAAACATCAAGGTGCTTCCAATCACATTGACAATGCCAAGAGTCTTTCCAAATGAGCTGTTCTCTTTTGCGAGGTTGAGAACGTTGATGATGTCCTTGGTTTCTCCGGACTGGGATACAAGGATAGAAAGACTGTCATCAGTCAATGTGTTTCCGTACATGGGAATAAATTGGCCCCCAATGGCTGGTATTAAGGGAATGCCAGCATATTTGTTAAAGTAGTAAGTCCCGACAATTCCAGCGTGGTAGGAAGTCCCGCACGCTACAAGAAAATGGCGGGACGCATCCTCGATCATCTTCAGCCATTTTTCGGTCTTGGACCCCTGAAGAACCCCAAGGACATCCTCTGCTACTTTTGGCTGTTCATTGATTTCCTTCAACATGAAATGAGGATAGCCACCTTTCTCAGCAGCTTGTTCGTCTACAGTGCTAGTTTCTGGAGGTCTATCAAGGTGCCTGCCATCCTCTATTCTGAATACTTCGACATCATTGGGTGTTAGTCTAAGCATCTCTCCGTCCTGCAGGTACACCACATTATTGGTGAGTGGGAGAATTGATGGCAGATCGCTTGAAACAATTGTATCATGTTCAGCTAATCCTGCAACTAAAGATGAGCCCATCTTTACTGCATAAAGCTCCTCCATGTCAGCACGGCCAACTGTATATGCATATGCCCCCTTGAGATCTCTAATTGAGAGTCGAACAGCCTCAAACATATCTGCGGTCTGCTCATAGTATTTGTCAACAGCATGCACACACAACTCTCCATCATTCTCAGATCTGACAATATGACCAGCGTCAACAAGCTCCTGGCGATACTCGACATAGTTGTGTATATTGCCATTGTGAGCGCCAAACAGAATATCGTCGCATGCGAAATGCGGCTGTGCATTTATTCTTGTGGGAGCGCCATACGTGGCCCAACGGAGCTGGGAGATTCCCCGGTCTCCAAGCATCTTCGAAAGACCAAGAAGCTTGTCGACCTCATCAATTGTCCCTACTTCTTTCCTCAACTCAACTTTCCCATTATGGACAGCTGCCAGACCCACCGAGTCGTATCCACGGTAAGTGAGTTTTCGGCTGCATTTAACGAGGACCTCACCAATGTTATTGCGATTCATACTTACGATGCCGGTGATTCCACACAAAGTAGACCCTCACTTATATCACACAGATAGTGGCCCACCTGATGCCGAGTTAATTAAGGATTCTGCATGTTGGATATATGTACGAAAAGATGGTAATGAGAGGTGCTGTCGAAGCCCTTTTATCACCCTTCATTCATGATTCTGAGGGAGCAGGACGAGAGGATTTTAAGATGGGACGGCAGAAACGCATGGCATTGCTACTTCATCCGTTCCGGAGAGACCTATACCAGGTGCTTTGTGAAAATCCGGGCACATATTTGCTTGAGTTAGTCGAGATGCTTGAATCTCCTCTGGGCACATTGACATGGCATCTCAGAATTCTCGAACGAGAGGGCCTTGTCAAGTCAATCAAGTTTGCAGGTAAGCGTCTCTACTATCCAAAGATGCTCAGGTCCAGAGAGGCCGAAATGGCATACTTGACAATGCGGAGTGAGACCGCTCAGAAGATTTTCGCATTTATTGTCAACAATCCAGGCTGCTATCAGGAGCAGATGGCGGAAAACCTCAGTGTCCATCATGATACTGTGAGATGGCACGTATCAAGAATGGAGGAGGTCGGTCTTTGCCGAGTGGAGAAGGAAGGCAGAAAGAAGAAGCATTTTCTTGATGAGCTGGGTCAAGCACTGATGACGGGCAGCTTGAATACTATCTCCGAGGCCTTTGTTATGTTCCTCTTGGAGAAGCTTGAGGATGGATGCATGAATCCCGAAATCCGAGAGTCAACAGAAGATCATGTGACGATTCGAATAGACTGCCCAGAGAGGGGCAAGGATTGTTTCATCACCATTAATCTTAGAGAATGGGACTTCCAGTTCTTTGATGATGAAGAACTAACAGAGGCGGAAATTCCGACTGAGAAGGCCAGGGCAAAGCTCTAGGGCAGCCCGTTTACTATGTTCCTCACTTTGCGAGCCAACTCAGCAGGATTCTGGTCACGACATGCTACAAGCAGGAGGCGGTTCTCATCTACTCGAACGACCATAAGCTCAGTTGTTCCAGCGGCAAATGATATGTACTCCGTCTGTGGAGAGAATGTTAATCCGTTTGAGAAAATTGAACTAGCAAGACCTGCAAGCTCAATGGTGTTCTCAAAGCCGACTGAACCTAATGGAAGTCCTTCTTCGGTGAGCAGCATTGCCTGCATTATTTCAGGGAGCTCCTCCACTATCCGCCCCAATGTTGTTTGTTTTCCAAACGTGCTGGTTGAGCCCATTACAAGCTCCATTCTTGTTGCCAGTGATTGTAGTGAGGGCAGTATTTTGTATAGATCTAAACCTGCATCATTAGCCTTGGAAATAATCACTACCAACAAGTAGTTAGGCTGAAGAATAGTGATGATTCGCTCAATAGATGTTGAATGAATAAGGTATGCAGGACTGGACGAACCTATAGAATCCAACGCGGTAGCACCAGCCCAGACAAGTGCGGCAGCAACGGTGGAGATGATTCTCGTGTCCATCTCGTCTTCTCTGCAAACTGACGCGACAACTACACCCTCCTTGGTAGAAAGAACTACATAGGTCACGGACTTGTGGATTTCTAGTGTTTGCTCAAGAAGTGAGGCCACCTCAGCTAGCGTCTTCTGGGCCATTATCGTCATCTCGCGAATCTCTGCTCAAGGTCTAGCACTCCGGATATTTATAACTCATGCTCTACGAGTGTCTTGTTCTTCTGGTGCCTCTGGGAGACTACTCTTGCCAATAGGTTTAAATCGGCGCGCCCAGGCATCCGAGGACAGCGACCATGGAGGTAAAATTTTGAGCAGCTCTAGGTCAGGCATACTTGCATCAGTAGTGATCGTGGTCATTGTTTTTGGGTCAGTTGGAGGCATTTTGTTCTTGACCAATCAGTTTGAACCTTCACGTGTTGCAGTGGTCGTAATGAACCCGGGATTTGATGACTCGAGCAGGGCGGACCAAGTCAGGGAAGCAATGACCGAAGAGGTAGCCGTCCAATATTACATACCAGATTCTCCAGCAACAGAAGCAGAAGCGCAAACGCTCATGGAGAGTCTGGCTAGTTCTGGCAACTATCTACTGATTATCATCGTTGGCAATGAACTTGAGGACGAGCTTCAGCAAGTTGCAGCTATCTATCAGAATCAGAAGTTTGCTTTGATAGGTGGATTTGTCGATTTGGATAATGTCGCTTCAGCTACATTTGAAATCCATGAAGCAGCCTTTCTGGCAGGGATCATTGCAGCATTGGTTGCTGATGAAGATGAGTATAACGGGACTATCGGGATACTTGGTTCAGTTTCAACTGATTATGATGTTATTCGTATGATTGCTGGCTTTGAACAAGGAGTTGATACTGCAATTCTGGCTTTTGGCTTGAATGTGGAAGTTCTTGAACCAAGATATGTTGGCAGTTACAATGACACTAATACAGCCTCAGTTATGACACACACGCTCTTCACTACCGAGTTTTGCTCCATTGTGTTCGCTCCTGTTCGAGCAAGCATTTGGGGTGTAAGAGAAGGGATGCTATCAGCTAACGAAACTTTTAGCACGCTAGGCCTGGACAGATTACCCTTGGCAATAGGTGCTGAGATGAATCAGGACTACATAGGGAATCCGAACCCATATGTTAGATCTGGACCCAGTTGGATGATTACAAGTGTTGTCGCACGATCTGATTTAGCATTTACTCACATACTGAATGCAACGTTATGGGATAGGTACCCAGGAGGGGAATTAGAAGACTTCAACCTGGCAAACGGTGGCGTAAACATTACAGACTTTGCTTTCAGCAGAACGAATGTTGATGCCGCGTACATCAGCACTGCTTGGGAATATGCGCAGGCTATAATCAATGGAACTATAGCGGTAAACGATTCATAATGAAATGCTGACTTTAGGGGTCTACGCCTCTTGACCTCTTTCGTTTCAGGGGCTAGGTGTTTAATATGAAACCAGAAGAGATTATTGAACTGGCAATGGAAGCAGAAGTTCTAAAAAATCTCGATAGGACAGGCTGGATTCTAGCTGGAGTTGATAAAAGCCTAATTGAGTCTGTCGCCGAGCATTCATTCGGAGCGGCGTTCATTTCACTGCTTATGGCTAAACAGCTTGAATGGCATGGACAAGAGATAGATTTGGCAAAGATTCTGACTATGGCTATCATACATGACCTCGCTGAGTCCCAGATATCGGACATAGCGATTGATCGAGATGCGCCCAACAGGAAAACGTTACTAGAAGCCAAATTAGATGCTGAAAACAGAGTTATGGTAGATTTGCTGAGTTCTTTGGGCGCCGCGGGAGAAATACTACTGTGTTTATGGGATGATTTGCAGAAGCAATCAAGTATTGAAGCACGGGTTGTTGTTTCTGCAGACATTCTTGACATGCTCTTACATGCGATTGCCTTAGAGAAGTCTGGTGTATCACCAAGAATTCTCGTTGACTTCTTCAAATCAAGTAAGCATCGTCTTGAGGAGTTGGAACTGGCAATTGCTCTCGATATCTACAATGCGCTCCTGAAACAGCATGAAGAGAATATCAAAGATGAATCATAGCTCAGATTTGCTGATCACGTCTGCGCGCTGCTGCAATTATTCTTGCTATGCGAATGGGCTCTGGAATTCGCCCATCCAATGTGAATTGGTCTACAAGCTGCTTCGCTTGATCAATCGTGATTCCTGACGTAGTTAGGAAGACGGAATGACCAGTTTTCAGAGAAACCTCTTCTCTCTGACCGCCCTTGTCCATCAGTTCAACTCGATCCTTCCAATCGTCTGGGAAATACTCGCGGAAGAACTTCTCAATGCCTTCTGATGGACGATAAGACAGACAAACAACAGGCACATTTGTGGATTCGTTCAACCGAATTGAGTCAATAACATTGAACCAAGAAATGATACAGCCACCTAATATCCATCCCCTGATGTCTTCTCTTCCTAGTCGTGAATACATGTCAATCAGCAGGTCTGTTGCATCTGTGCCCCCAACCTTTGGTTCGCAAAACCCAATTCCATCTATGCGCATGTCACCCCTCATTACAACACCAACTGCAATGCTTCTCACATCCTCTCGTTGGAAACTCTCGGAAACCCCCAGGACCCTTACACCCTTCTTCCATGAGCTGGATTTCTTGTGGGCGATATCTGAGTCGAGTTCATGTATATCAAACATCTCGTTCACCTAGCAAGTAGGCAGGAATTGCCTTGGGAGGAATTCGTGAACTATTTACAATGGCGGTTTGATTTGACCGACCAAGATATGTTATCAAACTTTATTAATGCGCATATCCTCTTCAGTCCCGCTAGTACCTATATGTGGAGCGAGGCCTTCATGTTTGACCCAGCATTTGAAGAGCTACAGGGGAAGCTTCGGCAAATCATGGAAGAGGCAACTTCACTTGCTACTGGGGTAAAAGCATGGATGCTGCTTTCAAAAGAAGGACTTCCAATAGCCTCCGCAGTTCCGCAGGGTTTAGAAGAGGCTGAAATCGCTGCTATGGCTGCATCAATCTTGGGTGTCGCGGATCTGGCGGCTGAACGAATGGAGCAAGGAATCTTGGAGGAAGTTCTCCTCACAAATCAGAAAGGACTCATGATTATGAAGAGTGCAGGTGAGAAGGCAATTCTGGTTTTGGCTGCTGCAAAGAGCATGAAGACTGGCTTACTCGTTTATGCAGCAAAGACTGCATGCGACAGCATAGCACCGTTGCTTTAGTTGTACTAAAGCACACCAATGAGCCAATATGCAATCTGGAGTATGAAGCGATCGTTCTCGTCGGATTGATAATATCCCTCCACTCCCCAATTGTCGAACATGAAGTTGCTTCCCGACACAATCATTCTCGCTTCTCCCACACCCTCTAGTGCAGCCATCACTGTGCGGTTCTCTTCATAGATTAAATCCAACTCACCTACCAATGTCACCTCGACCTGCGCTAGTGGAAATGCATCTCCACTATAATTAACAGAGCAACCTACAAAATCAAAGGACCCTATTCCCGCTGTTGCAGTATGATTCATGAGGTCAGTGACTAAAAGCG
This sequence comes from Candidatus Thorarchaeota archaeon, assembly GCA_029856425.1. Lineage (GTDB taxonomy): Archaea > Asgardarchaeota > Thorarchaeia > Thorarchaeales > Thorarchaeaceae > SMTZ1-83. The sequence goes on along the minus strand of JAHQWZ010000084.1, from coordinate 459 downwards.
TAGAAGATATTCCGCCAACTTCAATTGTGATTTGAGGAATCTGATCATAATTCAAGGCGAAACCGAAAAGGGCTAGTAATTCATTTGTTGCAATCAAATCGAGACTTCTGTTCCCCATTCCAATCACGAGTATACTACCACCCGAATTCCAGTAATCTAGATATGCATCCTTTTCCGTTTGGGAGTAGGTGAACGTGCTTGAAAGCGATATTTCGTTATATTCGTAGGTATAATCCCATGCACACGGGTCCAAGATGAAGATTGCATCAAACCGCCTGAGATGCTCAGTTGTAATCTCTGACTCGAATCGGATTTCCTCAATTGCGATTCCAGCGTCCGTTAATAGTGAATACATTTCACGGAACTGCCCATAGATTGAATCCGTCAGCCAAGAAGAATGACTAATATCAAATGCAATCCTGGCTAGTGGACTCGCCGCATCGAAGTTCACCCGTGTAC
>JAHQWZ010000083.1 GCA_029856425.1 Candidatus Thorarchaeota archaeon | reverse complement strand
AAAGTCCCCGGTCATAATCATGGGGGCACCGCAACAGACTTCGTCTTCGCCAAGGAACGTATACGCCTCTCCTGCCTTGTCCATAATCAATGTAGTTGCAATAGTCGCTTGGATCGAAATGCCTCTGAAGGACGAGGCACATCCAAAGAAGAAGGCAGTCTTCGCTTCTTGTCCCATGGTATCTAGAAGCGTGTCCTCGTCTGGATGCCAGTAAGACCATCCCTCCACCCGGTCCATCTGTGACTGGCCCTGTATATTCTTGCTATCAAGCAGTGTCTGTTTTGTCATCTCAAGCTGCTCAGGCCAGAGTCCCATTTTCTGAAAGTCAGATCTCATTAGCTGATAGACTTGAATGAATGGAATATCAACTTGACAGATTTCAGCGCATCCTCCACATAATGTGCATCCGAATACTGCATCTCGGAGACCCTCAAGACCTTCTGAAGCCTTCAGGCTGCCCTGAGCCAGTGAGCGTGCAATAATCATTTTGCCTTTTCCTGAGTAGCTATCTCGACGCTTCACTTTATAGGTGGGACATGCACCATTGCCTACCTGACAAAAACTGCATTGCGCACAAGTATATGGCATATCTTGAAGGTTATACTTCTTAAGTGATGGGAATTCCATGATATCTTTCACAACCTTCTGGACAGGTGGCTCGGTTCTTCTCGCCGAATGAGTTATCCCGTGCAACAGCCCTTAATATCTGTGCTCGTTGCACATGCTCATGTTTAGGTCACAACTCAAGACATGTTAAGTAAGTTATGTCCTGCACCAATATATCCAGCTCTCGCTAGGTTTTTATGGAGCATGCTTCCTCGACCGTGTCCTGAGAGCAGCTTCGTCTATTGGAGAGAGTCCCCATGACACTAAAGCCAAAGCTGGTGACTGAACTCGCTGAGGTCTATGAAGACCGTGTAATAACCGAGAAGCATGAGCTAGTAATTCACGGGATGGATGTTGGTTCTCTGCCCAAACAAGTGGGGTGGCTGATGAACGTCAAGCCTGATGCGATTGTACAACCTCAGACTCCAGAAGAGATTAGATACCTGTACGAATTTGCCAACAAGCACAAGGTTCCTCTTGTTCCAAGAGGGGCAGGAACGTCAGGTTATGGGGGCGCCATCCCCAGAAAAGGCGGAATAATCGTTGACATGCGTCGCATGGATAACATATTGAGCATAGACGAGGAGAACATGACTGTCACCGTGGAACCAGGCCTCTCCTGGGCGAATCTGCAATTCGAGTTAAATCGCAAGAACCTCGACCTACGTTGCTACCCCTCATCTGGACTCTCGGCGACCATCGGTGGATGGGTTGCTCAGGGCGGCGACGGTATTGGCTCTCTCAAGTATGGCAACATAAACAAGAATGTTGTCGGATTCGAGGTTGTCCTGCCAAACGGAAAGGTAGTCAAGAGCAAGGACACTGATCTATTCTGCGACACTGAGGGCATCCTTGGCATCATTACCAAGGTCACCCTCAAGATCAAGTCTCTTACACCCATTAAGGTCATTGTGTCCAGTTTTGCAGAGAACTATCTGATGGTTCATGCTATCGAGAAGATTCTGGAAGATGGACCACTACCTTTCACGATAAAGTTTGAAGAGGCAAAGTATACTGATCTGAAGAAGAAGGTCTGGGACAGCGAAGAGAAGTTCCCATTCCCGGTTCATCATTGCACCATTATGGTTGCCTATGATGGAGATGAGGAGGAGATTGCAGAGGGCTTTAGAGTTGTTGAAGAAGTCACCGAGATGTACAAGGGAACTGTCTATGATGAACATGTAGCTGCTCACGAGTGGCATGATCGTTTCTACCCGATGAGGGTGAAGAAAGCTGGTCCCACTCTCGTAGTCGGTCAGGCCTTTGCTCCTTTAGAGAACCTCACAGCGATACTTGATGACTGGCAGTTTGAACAGGCATCGGCTAAGGCGGGTATTGACGGATATGTCAACTCGAAAAATGCTGTGACGATGATGGGCTATTTCCTAGAAGATGAGCGTCGCAGGTTCTTCATGCTCTCGTGGTCACAGAGCTTTGTCGTATTCAAGATTGCACAGCGGCACGGTGGTCATGCGCACTCAACAGGGATTTGGTTCGCTAACTTGGCAGACCAATACTTCGGAAAACAGCGGCTAGCAAAGATACGTGCAGCTAAGTTGAAATACGATAAGAAGGAGATCTCGAATCCGGGGAAAGTCTTTGCATTTTGGTTACCACTTATTCTCAAATTCGGGAAGTATTTCTTATGGATATTCTATGACCTCTTCAGAAACGGTTGGGGTCGGATTGCTCCAATCCTTCTGAAATGGCTCCAGAATTTACCGCCGCTGAAGTGGGTGCTGCGTTGGGGCCGAGCGCATAGTCCGTGGCCTGTCCAATATGGTTTAGGATGTTGCATGGTTGACGGTGCTGCTGGAATCGCATCACGCTGGGACTTCGAACGATTTGGAATGCTCCCACTCTTTGGCCCTAGGCAATGTGACGTGCTGTGGATTTCAGGCTCTCTCACCAAGAAGATGGCACCACGACTAAGGAGAGTCTATGAGATGATGCCGGATCCGAAGTTTGTCATCGCGTTCGGACAGTGCGCAGCTAGCGGAGGTGTGTTCTGGGACGGATATTCACTGCAGGTACCGCCCGAGTCTGTGGTCCCGGTGGATGTGTATCTCCCGGGCTGTCCCCCGAAGCCTTCTGACTTTATCAGGGCTCATCTTATACTCCAGAATAAGATTCGCGCTGGCACTACCCACTGGCAACTGAAGTACGAGAATCAAGATGCAATGGGGATGATTCAATGAGCTTGCGAGAAGACAGCGACCAATACTGCATGCTCTTGATAGGTACCATTATCCTGAGTGCCTATGTCTTCGACCTCCTCTTGGCAGTTCTAGCTGATACTGCAATGGCCCTTCACTTTCCCTTTTTGGTAGGCGGGCCGCTCATAATGGTGTTCTTCCTGATAGGGTACTTCAAGCCAAAGCGAGGCAGGATAAAGGTCAATATGCTTTCCATCGCAATCGTGATCGGAGTGCTTTACACAATCTATGTCATGGTTCCATTTGGAAGTGATCTAATCTATGCGTCTTGGGGTATGGGTGGTGCAATCCTTCTAGCAGGTGGATTCTCAATGTTGGATCCCATGGAGGTCAGCGTGACACCAGGAATTATGAAAGTTAGTGATCTGAAATACAAGCCTGCTCCTGAACCCGAGCCTGAACCGGAGACCGAGGAGACTGCTGAACCGGTGCCTGAGTCAGAAGCTGCAGCGGAGCCAACTGCTGCAGAGGAATCTACAGAAACCTCAGAAGACACATCTGCCGAGTAGTTGTGTGAACACTGGGAATAATGGTGTCCATTCAGCTATGGATGAGCCTATTTCTAGTATATTCTATTCCGTACTAAAATGATGAAGGGTGCGGAGGAGAGCTGGGGCTCTCACTCACGAAGCCAAGCAAACGCTGCAAACGCTAGAAGTAGACCGAAGGCAATCCATGCAAAGAGGAGAATGCCTGCTAAGTCTGTGTACTGGGTAATGTCCAGATAGGCATGAATGCCACCAAAGATGCCCGAGAGCATAGTGGCACCTATTCTTCCACTACGGGTCGTCGCGTATGCAATACCAAGAGTCGCTACTACAAAGAACAGCCCACTCAGGAAGATGAAATATTGAAAGTTTAGATTTATTGGCACAACAGTCAAGACGATCCAGAAGTATGCTCCAATGAATCCCATTCCGATTAGAAGCGCGAGGTAATAGAAGAATGTACCCTCTTCTTTGTAAGACAATTGTATCACCTGTACTCAGTCTGTAACTGGTTTTCATCTGGAATATGTGGTCTATTTAACTTCTTTGAGGGATTCTGGTCGAAGCCTTTTTATCAGGCAACTTTGTACGCCGACTTCCACAGCTCAAGGTAGTCCCAATGCATCAGGCAACCAGCCTGGATGAGTTGGACAGAACCTTGGTAAACGTGTACACTAATGGACCTGGAAAACGTCACCTAGGTAAGGTTGGAGCTAGATGGCTATGATTAAAGGATTCCTTAACAAGAGATTTGGATTGGTTCCTCCTTTACTTGGTGAATCACAGGTTGCTCATTATATAACGGACCTAGGAGGGTCTTGAAGATTGCAGGCAGATCGGCTTTTCCTCCAATTCATCCCCGTCTTAGTTTGGGCCATTCTAGTAATTGTCCTGATTGTGATCATGCTATTGGCATCCTGGGTGCTGCGGCCACATATACTGCAGAACTCAGAAAAGACATCAACGTATGAATGCGGTGAAGAGCCCATCGGTTCAGCTAGAATGGCATTTCCTTACAGCTACATCATCTATACCATTCTGTTTGTAATCATAGATGTGATGGGCGCATTTCTCTGGCTTCTATCAGTATCCCCGTTTAGACTTGATCCTATCGTGGCGTGGCAGACATTCATCTTCGTGGTGATTATTATGGGCGGAATTGGATATGCCATGAAGCTTCTGCCAGCAACATATCTTGATGGGCGGGAAACCCTTGTAGCATATCGTGAGGCCAAGGCAAGATCTCTGGAAAAGGCGCATTCACCTGGGAGGGAGCACTGATGCAGGGATTTGAGTCTCTATTTGAGTCAGTCGAGTTCTTATTAATCGCAGGAATTGTGATTGTGCTAGCTTACCTTGCTCTAGAACACAAGGAGATTGTCTATGCGGCTTTCTTCTTTGGTATCATGGCATCATTCGTTGCTGGATTCTTTCTGCTCTTGGAAGCGCCTTTCGTTGCTGGAATGCAGATTGCGGTGTATACAGGAGGCATAAGCGCGCTAATCATATTCGGCGTCCTTCTGCTCCCACGAGCACAGGACTCGACACTTGAAGCAATTGAGTCTCCCAGAGCAAAGAAAATTGGAATACTGGTATCTGGCTCTATTGTATTCCTCTCTGCCATTCTAGCTCTGACTTTTCCATGGAGTGAAGCTATTCCGGAGGGAACCATCGAATCTTCACTTGATGTAGCTCTTCTCGCTGAGTGGCTTTGGAGTGATCATGGGGTATATGTCCAGATAATCGCCCTCATCATTGTAACATCACTCGTCGGTGTGATTGCACTCATGAAGATGGATAAGGCTGAACTCATGAAGGACATAACAGGCGAGTTTGGTATCGAGGCAAAGCCATTGCCTGAAGAGCCTGAGTCTGAGGAAGCTCCTGAAGCTGAGGAAGCTGCTGAGTCAGAAGTTAGCGAGGAGGTGGATGAGTAATGATCCCGCTCTCTTGGTACCTGGCTGTCGCATTCATCCTGATAGGCCTGGGAGCATATGGGATGATGGTGAAGAGGAACCTCATCAGAATTCTAATTGGTGCGGAGATCATGGGGAATGGAGTCAGCATTGCTCTGGCTGCTTTTGCTTTGTATAGTCCCGTCTTCACACTCACAGGACAAGCCCTCATCATTCTCATGATTTCCGTAGCTGCAGGACATACTGCACTGGCATTGGTCTTGATGCTTGCCTACAATAGACGATATGGCACGGTGGATCTTGGAAGGCCAATCTCACAGGAGGAGAAGATCAATGTCTGAAGGCGCTCCCATATCTGCGGCCACCTTTGGCAGACAGATCGTTAACAAGTTCCCCGGAGTAGAATGCATACCCAAAGAGGATGGAATTCTCGAGTGCATCGTTCCAGCTGACAAGATAAGAGATGTCGTTGGAATGATAGACGAGGAGATTCACGATGCCTTTCCTGAGTCTGTCTTTGGTGTTGACCTTCAGGAGGACAAGTACGAGCTCATCTACATTTTCTGGTCTCGGACCAACAGGACTCAGTACCACCTGCGTGTTTCACTTGAGGGCTCAAATCCAGAGGTGGAAACGGTCTGTGACATCTTTCCCGGCATGGAGTGGCATGAGAGAGAAACCCACGAGATGTTTGGTATCGGTTTCAAGGGTCATCCTGACCTTAGGCTACTGCTACTGCCAGAAGAGCTCGAGGGCAAGTTTCCCCTGCGAAAGAGCTTTGTGACTGACAGAGCCCGACTCGAGGAGGCCGACAGGACTCCGCCAAAACCTAATGCAACAGAGGGGGGTGCTTCTGAATGAGTCCCGACATTCTTGATGAAACCACAGAGGTCTGGTTCGGGCCTCAGCACGTCTCTGCTCACGGATGGGCTGCCAAGCTCACACTTGTTGGAGACTATGTTGTAGAGTGTGACCCCAATGCAGGATATTTCCATAGGTCTGCCGAGAAATGCTTGGAGTTCAGGAACTTCAGACAGGGTTCTCTAATCATGGAACGACTCTGCATGCTTGAGGCATTCCTGGCTGAGTATCCTTACATTCAAGCGGTTGAGAAGATTGCTGAACTTGAAGTCCCAGAGCGTGCCAAGGTCATGCGTACAATTATGATGGAGGCCTCCAGGATTCACTCCCTTCAGTTCTGGTGGGGCCAGTTCTCAGCAGAGCTTGGTCTGTTCGCCATGCTTCTCTGGCCGTGGGTGGACCGAGAGTTCTTCCTCGATACCTTTGAGGAGCTCAGCGGCTCTCGTCATGCTGTGTCCTACAGCACGCCAGGTGGCGTGAAGTACGACTTCAATGATAAGGTCCTAAAGAAATTGGATATTGCACTGGAACGCTTCGAAGACAGGATGCCGATGATGCGTGACATGCTCATGGGAAGCCCAACATTTCGAGCACGTACAGAGGGCATCGGGCAATATACTCTGAAACAGGGCCTTAAGTTCGGATTAAGTGGGCCGCCAATCAAGGCCTGTGGTTTGCCAATGGACCTTCGTAAAGATGCTCCCGACCCGAATCTTGCATACGATATGATTGATTGGGAGGTTCCAGTGACTGAGAGCAAGGAGCATCCAGGAGAGAGTGATGCCTATGATAGGATGGTCCAGAGATTCAAGGAGATGGAGACCTCAGTAGAGATAATTAGAAAGCTGCTGCCTTTGGTTCCTGAGGGACCCATCATTGATTCTAAGGCGCGTGCTAAAGCAAACAGACTTCCAGAGGGCGAGGCTTATGGACGTGTTGAAGGGACAAGAGGCATTTCGACACTCTGGCTTAAGACAACAGACAAGGCACAGACTCCATACAGGGCCAAGATACGAGGTCCTTGTTTCAACTCCTACTATTCACTCAAACATCTGGTTCCAGGTGCTAAGTTTGCAGACTTCATTGTAGTATTTGGAAGCCTTGACCCATACCCAGGATGGTGGGATCGATGACGGGAGGTGTTGCGTTGCAGATAGACTTCTTTGCCTGGCTTCAAGGAATTCCTCAGTGGCTCTATGGAGTCATTCAGTGGTTGTTTGGAATCGTGAGTGGAATCTTCTACTGGATATGGGGTATCTTCACGTGGATATGGGCTGCCCTCTTTGACGTTGCGAACTTTTTCTTCCTCATTCGAGCTGTGCTCTTCCCAGGTCTTGTGTTTATCCTCATGACGATAATCTTCGCAGTCTGGTTTACGAGAAAACTGTGGGGCAGAATTCAGGATAGACGAGGACCTTTCCACTTGGGGAAGTATGGAGGTCTCCAGCTCTTCGCAGACGCGATAAAACTGGTGGCAAAAGAAACCATTATCCCTGATAAAGCGAGGCGCTGGATGTACAGATTCCTCCCTTCATTATTGCTGCTTGTTGTGCTCATTCCATTTGCATTCATCCCATGGGATCCAGTCTGGTACATTGCTGATCTATCAGTTGGGCTGGTATTGGTCTTTGCATTCCTTACAGCTG